>DNWZ01000727.1 GCA_003506095.1 Planctomycetaceae bacterium
TCGTATCGACCGTCGCGCCACGCGCTTCTAGCCCCGCGATCAGGCTAGCGTTGGTAATGCCGTACTCCTGTAAGCCGATGTGCAGGTTGCCTACGGGGACCGATGCGTCGACCAACTGCAACAATTCGCGCCAGGTGTTTGGTTCGGCCACGCGATAGGTGGGCGTTAGTCCGACTTCCTTCATCGCGGCGGCTGGCTTGGGACCACGCACGATCGTCGGAATGTCCGAAAGGGCGTCCAGAAAACGTTGGCGGTCGACATCGCCTTGGATCGCCGAAAGCAGGAATCGGAAGCCGACCCCGGTCATGAAAATGACCATCCCGATTTGTCCGGTGATCACGCGATAAGCAAAATCGACCGCCTGGCGATTCGGCTTGATCGGCACTTCACGCATCGACGGGCTGACGTGAGCGATGCCGCCATGCCGCTGGATCAGCCGAGCCATATCGTCGGCGCGTCGGCTTTCGAGCGACGCGACGCGTAGCTGGCCAAAATGGTCTGCGGTGGAATTCATGCTGGCGGTGACTCGTTAGGCGGGAAAGCTGGCGAGGAAGCGTTTCAACGGATGATGGCCCATTGTAGGCCGAGATTGCATCTTTTCAGTAGGGCAGACAAATCCGCAAACGGTCCCGGTGCTGGGCGATCACGCGGCGAGGCGGTAACGTGGGGCGTTTTCACCCGTCCGACTGCCTCGCAAATCCCTTCACGTCAATGCCGCGTCACCCGATCAACCGTTCCGCGTCGGCCATTCCGCTGGACCACCACCTGCGGATGGTCGATCAATTGCCAGCAATCATCACCAGCCAGACTTTGTTCGGAAACGACTCACCGCTAGAACTGGAAATCGGATCGGGCAAGGGGCTGTTCATGCAGAACAGGTCTGGCAAGCATCCCGAGCACAATTTTTTGGGCGTTGAGATCGCTTACAAATACGCAGTTCAAGCGGCCGAGCGTTTGGCCAAGCACAATCGCACCAATGCGATCATGGCATCAGGCGACGCGGAACCGCTGCTCGAAAAATCGTTTCCTGATCAAACGCTCGCCGCAGTCCACATCTATTTCCCAGACCCCTGGTGGAAGAAAAAACACAAAAAACGCCGCGTCGTTAACCCGCAATCCGTCAAGCACATCTATCGAATACTAACCACCAATGGCTCATTTCATTTTTGGACCGATGTACTGGAATACTTTGAATCGGCAATTGAAATGATCGCAGCGGAAGTTCCCCAATTCGGTCCACCGATCCCAGAGGAACCCGAGAGCGAACAGACGGAAGTACCCGCGGGCTCAAACCCATCTCCGACACCAAGCTATCGCACGCATTTTGAGCGTCGCAGTCGCCTGCACCAAATCCCGGTCTATCGAGTTCGTTATGACAAACGCTAGCGAGACTCAAACGATCCATCTCATCAGCGCTAGGTTGCATTCCACTGAGTTCGCATTTGATCTCGCTATTTTTGAAAATCGATCGGTGACGAGCAGGCAACCGCCAACGTCTTGACTTTCGGAACCGTAAAAAAGTTTAGCTCCGGGAACGGACGGACGGGACTCGTGAACCAAACGCAAGCGAACGCTTCAAAAGCAACCTTGCCAGGAAGGCAAAATGAATCCCCAGACGGTGGCGAAATCGGTTAATTCGCGATGTACGGGTAACGGCTAGCCTATGCTTGACTAAACAGGAAATTACTTCCGTAATTTCAGAACGGGTGGGTTGGTTATGTCGATTCTGTACGCCAGTGACGGACTGCTTTCAGGTTGATTCGTTCATTGATGCAATCACTACTACGAGAAAATTGTCAGCATGTAAATGCTCACCAGGATTCTTGACTAATCTAGCTTGTATTCACGCTTCATTTTCCAGATCGACTTGACGTGTCGGCGGTCAATCGCGGCCGCCAGACCACGCAAGTTCAAGACGTTCGACCTCCATGGGAACGTGGTGGCAGACCGAAAAAATTGCTTCGTCACTGTGATTATCCGCAGGATTCGTCGTTTCTGTGCGAGTAACGACTTGCGGCCAAATCCTAACCGCCAACCAATTTCATGAGGAAATTGAACGTGTCAACGATTGACCCCTTCCAGTTAAGTTTTGAAACCGTTGTCGCTGCGTCGCCGATGCTCGGCCACCGACTCGAAAATCGGGCCTCGATTCGCAAGCAACAAGACCTACAACTGATCCAGCGGTTGCAAGAATCGAGCACCGTGCCACTGCGCAACGCTAGCCAACAGGACTCGTTCGTCGTCGCCCCGCTTGACATTCTTGTCTCTCGCCAGGATGGCCGCATCCAATTCCATATTATTGAGCTTAACGGTAGCGGAATCGGCGGCGTTTCAAACATGCCTGCCCAGGTGGTCGCGGCCGTCGTTGAAAGCCTGCGACGTGTAGCACGATCTTGCTGGGAACAAGAGACCGTCTTACTGCTGCCCGTTTCCGGCAAAGAATGCAACCGAGCGCCAAGGCTTAATAAACTGATGCATGAGAAGTTAATTTTCGCCGAAGCGTTGCAACAAGGAATGGTCGATGCAGGATCCGACGCCGACATTGTCACACTGGAAGGCCTGCAAAACGGAAGCCAATCACTTCGTGACGGTTCATCCGCCGTCGTTCTCGGATACATCAAAGATTTTCTGAACGCATGCGAGGTCGATTTGAATGGTTGTGTCTCGCTGTTTGGTCGACGCGTTGTGGGGGCTGTCAATGATCGATTCTGCTTGAACTTGATCAGCCAGTTTAAGAATCAGATCGATCTTACGAAGTTTATCCCCTTCAACGGCACATACATCGCCGGGGGAGACAAGGGGGTCGCCTACTCGTTACTAGACGAGTACTTGGTTCACCAGCCGAGTGCATTGTTCCCACGTCGCGTCAATTACTCTCACGCGTTTAACCGAGCCGAACTGATTGATAGTGTTGTGCAATGGCTGCGATCAGGACTCAAACCGGTGATCAAGCCACACGGTACGGGCATCGGCCATGGAATCGATTTCTTTCTCGAACACGAAGAATCGATCGCATCGGTTACGCGACGAATTGACGAGTCAATCGAGATTACCGAAGAGTACTATTCCGCTATTGGTGGTGCATTCCCTTATACAGTTTGCGAGTTCATTGATTCAGATGTTATTAAAGATAAAGGGCACCGCCTCGATGGCCATAAATACGAATTGAGAGTCGTTGTCTATCAAGACGGAATGTCTCTAAAAGCCTGTCCGACGATCGCTAAAGTCGCTAGCGAGCCTTTCGACGCTTTCAATGCGGGACGCGAAAACCTAATCAATAACATCACCAATTCCTCGGTTACCAAAAAAGTCGACGGTACGGACTACATGTTGCCGCTGAGTTGTTCCCAGACTTTAGAATTACTCGGAATCACGCTCGAGGACTTAGACGAACTTTGCCGAGTTGCGACTCGTTATGTTCGGCATGTGATCGACGAAATTCCCCGCATGAAGTCTCGCATGAAACATGAACGTGGCAGCGATTGGTCTCCACTGCCCTCGACGCTCCAGCGGCAATTGTCCTCGATCCACGCTTTATGATAAAACCGTGCCTTCATCGCTTACTTGGATTAAATGAAGGGGAATTACCGCGTGCCTTGCCATTCTTTGCGGTTTATTTCTTGTTCTTTACGGCACTCACGATCGCCGACGGGGTTGCCGTGTCTCTGTTCGCAAGTCGTATCGGCGCACACCGCCTGCCAATTTGGTATTCGGCAACGGCGGTGTTGAGCCTCGTGATTATCGGGATGTATTTGACCCAAGCGACCCGCCACAGTGGCGATCGCGTTTTCGGTTGGATCATCGGCACGATGGCGATGTTGTTCATCACAGCATGGACCGCGTATCAAACCCACGGCGGTACGATACCGCTAGGAATGTTGTTTGTTACCCGCGAGATTGCACTCACCATGGTGCTGATGCACTTTGGTACGTTCTTACAAGACTATTTTCTTCGCAGTGAACTTAATCGCTTACTCCCGGTAATTTATGCAGGCGGGCGACTGGGAGGAATCATCGGAGGCGGCATGTTGGGCTGGATTGCACAACGAATTGGGACAATCCACTTAATCCCCATTGTTGTGCTTTTGCTGGCAATCGCTTGGGCTGGAATCATCAAAATTGCAAGGTCGGTTCCTTTGCAAAGCGAGGATGAAGATACGTTGGAGAATATCACGGGAACGGAGCCAAAGACTCGGTCGCGACGCGAGGCGATATCGCAGTTCTTAAGCCAAGTACACCGATGCTCGCTTCTAGGCTGGTTAACGACAACGACGCTGCTTTTTATCGTTTGCCGATGGTTTCTTGCATACCAATACACGGCCTCTTTTGAGGTGCAATTCGACAATGATATCGATCTTGCGATATTTCTGGGCCGATATACTCAGTTCGCGTTGTGCATATCATTGTTACTGCAATTGTTTGTCGTCAATCGCATGGTGGGACGTTTGGGCGTGTCGACGACGCACACGATTTACAGTGTTCTCGTGATGGGCGGTTTGGCGGGGAATCTGCTCGTCACGGGCCTTCCGATTGCCGTCGCGAGTCGTTTTCTGGAATCCGAATTGCGCTTCGGGCTTCGCAACCCCGTCAACCAAATGATGGTCAATCGATTCAGTAAGAAAATGCGGATTATCGTTCGTGGCTGGAGCCTCGGATGGCTGATACCGATCGGTACGCTTGTTGCCTCCGCCATGATCGCGGGGCTGGCACAGATCGGATCGGTCGCTATCGCAGCGGTCGGCCTGCTGGTAGGAATCGCCTTGGTCGTTTCAGCGATCGGAGTTGGTAAAGCTTATGATGCTTATAAGCCTTGAGTGACGACCTTCTAGCGAGTGTACCACTGCGGGTCGCCGCTCTCATACCATGCTTGATTGCCGAGCGTCGGATCACAATCGCATCCGAGTGCGTGATAGAGCATCGCAGCAGCGACCTTCGTTTTAAACTCAGGCTTTTCCGCCGGTGGAACCAGCATGTGCAGTGCGTGCCTGGCACGAGTGATTGCAACATACAATAAACACAGCGATTCGGTCATCAGCCCAGCCGCGTGACCACCAAATGCCTGTTGCCAATCAAGCGGCAAATAGTGCCAGAAATCGGCGCCCGTGTAACGCAACATCGCATCGGGTACCGATTCGACGCTCTTCTTCATAGCGATCGTTTGCCTCGACTGGCGAGTGATGGTTCCTGACAACTCAGGCAGCACCACTATGTCAAACTCCAACCCCTTGGATTGGTGGACGGTCATTACACGAACTTGAGCCGGTTGTGGTTTTTCAACACGCTTGGTCCGCACCAGATTAACAAAGTCGCTGAGCCTTGATTCACGATTCAATTCATATTGCTGAGCAAGTGTCACCAATTGCCGCAGTCGTAAGACGTCGCTGGCATCGGAAACGGGTGCGATTTGATCAGCGATCGCGATGACGGCTCCGGCGACACCTTCATCCTCGGCCAATCGTCGCACTCGCGTCGCGGCTTGATTGGTTTTATCCGTCGGATCGGTTTGCAACCAACCGGCAATCGGCGAATTGGCAACATGAAACCACCAACGCCGGTCGGCGGG
>DNWZ01000149.1 GCA_003506095.1 Planctomycetaceae bacterium
CGTTGAGGACAAAGTCACCGATACTTAATTCTTCAGGCTGCAGGATGTCGACTACCCGTTGGTCGAATCCCTCGTATCGGCCGCAAAGCAGTAAAATTCGTGGCGACAATGCGAGGTTTTCGGCGGTTGGCTGGTCGAGCCGTTTGCCTTGAGGCGTTAACAGGATACGGCGGGNNGCGGGACGCTTGTCCATCGCTTCCACCGCTTCCACACAATTTACTGTCGGCTCTACCTGAATCAGCATCCCCGGTCCACCGCCAAACGGGCGGTCGTCAACCTGTCGGTGAGGACAATCGCGAGCCCAGTCTCTCAGGTCATGACGATGTAGCTGCACCAAGTCCCGACGAATCGCTTTCTCCAGCAAACTCTGCGACAGATATCCATCAAAAATCGCTGGAAAAAGCGTGACGATATCAATACGCATTGCAAATTGCGGCCGATCAAGCAACCGCCAATCCTGAACTATTCGGCGGCGGGTGGCGTTTGATCTGGCTCTGCTGCAACAACGGGTTCTTCAACAGCAACCGGCGCAACAACTTCAGCCTTTGGTTTTGGCGGAGCAATTGTCGGTAC
Organism: Planctomycetaceae bacterium; assembly: GCA_003506095.1. Lineage (GTDB taxonomy): Bacteria > Planctomycetota > Planctomycetia > Pirellulales > Pirellulaceae > UBA6163. The sequence goes on from DNWZ01000149.1 coordinate 574, forward strand.
GTAATGCTTTCGGCGTCCTAGACGCTCAACCGCAGCCTTTTGAGCTTCGAGGTGAGTGCCAGTGGCGCCGTACTTTTTGATCAAAATCGCGACTTTGTCGCTCGGTTGAGCCCCGACGCTAACCCAATAGTTGATGCGGTCGCCCTTCAGGACGGCTCGTGCATCAGTTTCGGGAACCATCGGATCGTAGTAACCGAGTTCTTCTAGAACCCGGCCATCACGCGGCTTTCGCGCGTCAACGGCGCAAACTCGGTAAAAGGGGGCATGTGCCCGCCCCATTTTTTTCATGCGAATACGAACTGCCACGAAAATCTCGCTCCTACGACGGCCGCAAACGTTCAATGTCTGCGGCTGAAATGGATGTTGGTTTGATAATAAGCCGCGTTAGTGGAACGTTTTTCGCTGTTGCCTGCAAGGCGTTTTGCGAGATTTTTCGCCGCCAACGGCTTGTCGTACAAATTGTCGGTCTCGATCGGCATGTCGCATGCGTGTTTTTCCGAGCTTACTTGGCTTTGGGAAAGGTGCTTGAACGCCGTTGGGTGATTGCAGTCTGGCCTGCGGCTGTCGCGATGCGCTGGGTTGGGGCCTGTATTGCGTTGTTGTGCGATCCCTTCTGCGATCCCTTCTGCGATCCCTTCTGCGATCCCTTCTGCGATCCCTTCTGCGATCCCTTCTGCGATCCCTTCTGCGATCCCTTCTGCGATGCGGCAGATCACAGACGTTTAAAAAAACGATTTGACGCTGGTCGATGCTTTTTCTAGAACCGTCGTCGATGGGCTCATTTGGTGCGAACCGACTGCAGGTTTGGCTAGGTCAAAGCGGCTAGAGTGCATACCTGCGTCAAGATACCGCTGCCCGTTGCTGATCACAGAATGTCGAAGATCGTGTAGGATCACGTCATAAGGTGAGGTGTCGTTGAGCTTCCTCGATGGCCCTCCCTCGAAATACGCATTTTTCGGAGATCGATACAGATGGCTACTGCCGTCACAGAAGTAAATGGGCTGGATGTACCCGGCCACCAGGGCATTGGTGAACTTGAGACTTATCAATACAACGATTCGATCACGCGGATGTTTGTTGCCGCGACCGTGTTGTGGGGTGTTGTGGCGATGCTGGTCGGCATCATCGTCGCCTTGTTGATGGTGCTGCCCAAGCTTTTTTTTGAACTCGGTCCATATGCCGAGGGGCTGACTTTTGGGCGGTTGCGTCCTCTGCACACCAATGCCGCCATCTTCGCTTTCGCCGGCAACGCAATCTTCGCCGCGATTTATTACAGCACGCAACGTTTGTGTAAGTGTCGGATGTGGAGCGATTCGCTCGGCTTGTTGCATTTCTGGGGTTGGCAACTGGTTATTGTCGCTGCCGCTGTCACGCTGCCGCTGGGGATCACGCAGAGTAAAGAATATGCCGAACTGGAATGGCCGATTGACATCGCGATTGCGGTGGTCTGGGTCGGATTCTTTGGCGTTAACTTTTTGATGACGTTAGTCACGCGTCGTGAACGACACATGTACGTAGCGTTGTGGTTTTATATCGCGACGATTGTCACCGTAGCACTCTTGCACGTCTTTAATAATTTGGTCGTGCCGATCGGTTTGTTCAAAAGTTATTCGATTTACGCAGGCGTTCAAGATGCGTTCATGCAGTGGTGGTATGGGCACAACGCCGTCGCGTTTTTCTTGACAACGCCTTTCTTAGGGTTGATGTATTACTTTTTGCCCAAGGCGGCTGAACGCCCAGTCTTTAGTTACAAGCTCAGTATTCTGCACTTCTGGTCTTTAGTATTTATTTATATCTGGGCCGGTCCACACCACTTGCACTTCACCGCGCTGCCCGAATGGGCCAGCACCATGGGGATGTTGTTCAGTTTGATCCTATGGATGCCGTCATGGGGCGGGATGATCAACGGTCTGCTCACTCTGCGTGGTGCATGGCACAAAGTGACCACCGATCCAGTGCTGAAGTTTTTTGTCGTCGGGATCACGTTTTATGGCATGGCGACCTTCGAAGGGCCGCTGTTGAGTATCAAGAGCGTCAACGCTCTGTCGCACTACACCGACTGGACGATCGCGCACGTTCACTCCGGGGCACTGGGCTGGAACGGCATGATGACCTTCGGCATGCTGTATTGGCTGATGCCCCGATTGTTCCAGACGCCGCTGTGGAGCACACGATTAGCGACATGGCACTTCTGGCTCGGTACGATCGGCATTTTGTTGTACATCGTTCCGATCTATGCCGCCGGTTTGACCCAAGGTTTGATGTGGCGAGAAATGGACGAAATGGGCCGATTGGTCTATTCGGACTTTATCTTGACCGTGCAAAAAATCGTTCCCCATTGGCGATTCCGAGTCGTTGGCGGCGCGGTCTTTTTTGCTGGCATGGTCATGTTGGCAATCAACTTCCTGATGACCTGGTTGTCGCGTCCGAAGACGTATGAGGATCCGATTTACTCCGCACCACGATTGGGACCCTACACAGAAACTCGTGCAACGGTTGCGGCCAGTCATTTGAAGGACGCGCCGGTCTTGGAAGTGGGCAAGAGGCTCGATGTATGGGCGCGGATGGATTGGCACCGCCAATGGGAACGTATGCCGGTGAAGTTTACGGTGCTGACTCTCGCCGCCGTTGTTATTGCCAGCTTGTTCGAGATGATTCCGACGTTCTTGATCCGCAGCAACGTTCCGACGATCGCTTCGGTAAAGCCTTACACGCCGCTCGAACTGGCTGGACGCGACATCTATGTTGCCGAAGGTTGCTACAACTGCCACTCACAAATGATTCGGCCGATTGTCGCTGAGACGAAACGGTACGGCGAATACAGCAAGCCGGGCGAATCGATTTACGATCGTCCGTTCCAATGGGGCAGCCGACGTATCGGTCCCGACTTGGCACGCGAAGGTGGCAAGCAGAGCAGCTTCTGGCACTGGCTGCACTTCGAGAACCCCGAACAGGTCGCTCCGGGATCGGTCATGCCGATTTATGAACACTTGCTGGTCAATAAGCTCGACTTCAAGAAGACGACCGATCGCGTCCGTGCCGCACACATGCTGGGGGCTCCGTATGGTCGCGAATTGGAAGAGGCTCCCGAGATGGCCAAAGAACAGGCTGAACAGATCGCTGCGGAGATCGTCGCCCAGGGCGGACCGGTGAAGCGTGGCGAGGTGATGGTGATGGATACGCAAGCCGTTGCGTTGATCGCCTACCTGCAACGCCTCGGCGTCGACTTGACTCGCCCCGTCGAAACGGAAACCGTTCCCGCAGAAACCCCGGCCCAGCCGACTGAGCCAGTTGCCGAAACGGCCAAGAATTCCCAACCGGCTGACCGCCGCTTGGCGAGTTTAGTGCCGGCCGAAAATTAGACGATTCTTTGAATTGTCTGCAGCGACTTGTTGTAGTTTTTCCTAACACTCGGTTTGAACAAAATGCTTCGCGACGTCATTTCATCAGTCGACTACAGCCTCGCGGCCGAGATCGCGCTGGGACTGTTTGTCGTTGCGTTTGCCATCATGATTTATGGCACCCTGCGGCTCAGTCGCCGCACGACCGACCGTTTTGCTTCGATCCCTTTAAGCGATCGCGTAGAGGACCCACGAGATGGCCGATAAAATCACGAACATCGCCAACGATAACGCGCCGCTGACTGGCCATGCATTCGATGGTATCCAAGAGTATGACAATCCCCTGCCAGGTTGGTGGAAGTGGTTGTTCATCGCCACGATTGTGTTCAGTCTGCTCTACTGGCCGTACTATCATTTCGGTGCCCCGGGCCGCAGTGTGTCGGAACAGTTCAGCGTTGCGATTGCCGAAAACATGAGATTGCAGTTTGCAGAAATTGGCGATTTGCAACCCAACGAAACAACGTTGGTGAAGATGATGTACGACGATGGCTGGGTGAAGTTCGGCGAATCGGTTTACAGGGCTAACTGTGCGTCGTGCCATGGCTTGGATGGTGGCGGGATTGTCGGCCCGAATCTCGCTGACGATCACTACAAGAATGTCCGCCAAGTGACCGATATTTTGAACATTGTTCAAAACGGAGCCGCCGCTGGTGCGATGCCCGCTTGGAAAAATCGCTTGCAGTTAAATGAGCAGATTCTTGTGTCCAGCTATGTCGCGTCGCTGCGCGGGACGACACCCGCAAAAGCAAAGGGGGCTGAGGGGAACGTGATTCCGCCGTGGCCCGCCAAGCCTGCCGACGAACCTGCTGACAAAAGTGGCGAAGCGATGGGTGTCGAAGCGAAGGGTGTCGGCTTTAAATCCGCTTCCGCCGCCAGCGACTCTGTCCAGTGACTTGGCCCAGCGACGAGGTGCTCAGTGCTTACCTCGAGGAAGCACTGCCGGTTGCCCAGTTGGCGATGATCGAGCGTCAACTTCGTGACGACGTCGAACTTCGCAAACGTTTGGCCACAGTAATCGGCCGCCAGGATGCTGGCTTGCACAGTGTCGGCGTCATTTGGCGTCGCAATCGACTTTCCTGCCCCAGTCGGGATCAGCTTGGGCAATATTTGCTAGGCGTGCTTGATTCGGGGCCTGCGGAATACATTCGCTTTCATCTCGAAAATGTCGGCTGCCGCTATTGTGCCGCCAATCACGATGATCTTCGTTCGTCCGGCCCCGTGGGAACCGACTCAATTGCCGCTGATGGTTCGGATCAGCCTTTGATCCGACGCCGCAGGTACTTCGAAACCAGCGCCGGTCACCTGAAACGCAATTGACGCCACGGTTGGAAAATAGTCACTGTTTGTTCGCTCGACCGAAAACTTGCACAACGGTGGGGAGACAGGCCGTTAGTTTTTGTTTTCGTGATTGCGCAACGGTCGTGCGGCTGCCCTTGACCGTCGATTCAGTGCAGTTTCGTTCACCATCCATTGCGGCTTGATTTTCTTCGTTCGCATCGGTGGATCGATTCAGCGATAGTAAAAGTTCGCCTATCGAGGCTCTGTTTGCCAAGACTTTATTCAGGGAGCACCAGGGAACCGTGGATTTTAAACGTGTGGATCAATCCAATCTTCACAGCGGTTTGAGCGATCAGTGCAATCAAACCGCTCCTGATTTGGAAGAGTTTCTAGATATCCTTCGCCATTTGATCCGCGAACCCGCTGTCGTCGGCTCTGAAGATTCTTTTTTTCGCGTCGTGAGGCGAGAATTGGAAGAAGTCGGCGTCGAAACCTGTTCTTACAAAGGCGTTCTCGTTGCCCGCGGAGCCGAACCCGACAGCCTCATCTTGTCCAGCCACGTCGATCGTCATGGATTGGTCTGTACCGGGCCTAACGAGTTTCAGTATGCCGCGTTTACCGCAACGAATCAGGGCGAGTTGACAGGCGACTCGGTCTCGGAACAGATGATCGAGACCATTAAGGATCGGTTTCACGGACAGCGCGTTCAAGCCCACATTCCTTACATCGGCACATACCTGGGCCAAGGCACGATCACACGCAGTTTCGTCTGTCCTCATCGGCGGAACCTCTTGTTCGAGGTCGATGGGTTGGAGCAACTGCAACCGGGCACCCCGGTTTCCTTCTTAGATCGCCTTTCAATCAGCGACGGCTATATCTCTGCGCAACTCGATAATGTCGTGTCCGTTGCGGTGATGATTTATCTGTTCCGTCGTGGTTTTCGAGGGACAGCGCTCTTCACGGCCGAAGAAGAAGCCGGGCGAAGTTGGCGTTACGCGCTGGCCTGGTTCCAGCGGGAGCAGAAGACGACTCGTCGGTTGCTGGTTTTGGATACTAGCCCCTATCCGACAACCGAATCAGCGCTGGCCCAAGATATCGTCCTGCGGCGTAAAGATGCATCGGGAATGTTTTGTCCCATCATGACCGAGGAAATCCAGCAACGTTGTCACCTGCTGGGTATCACATTCAGCCACAAGGATGTCTATGTCGAGGAACTTAATAAACAGCGAGAAAAGCCGCTGTCATTGGGCCGTACCGAACTTGGGCGATTGATCGCTGCGACGAGTGGGCAGATTACCGGAACGACGTTGCAAATACCGACCACCGGCTACCACACGGCAAGCGAAACAGCGTCGCTTAATTCGATTACCGCCATGTTGAGATTGCTGGAAAGTTATATCCCGCGATAGGTCGCGTAACGCGACGTTGCGAAAACTGCTGGTAAGGTCGCCAGAATTTCACATTCAAGATTCGCGACTGTGAGTCGAGGATCGATTTTTTGTGATCACCTAAAATGGGCCAAAGAAAGTCGATGCCGACACGTTTCTTACGTCATAAGACTCTTGCGCCATAAGACGATTTGAAACACTGTGCGAATTGCACTATCGTCAGGTGCCGCAGTTGGATGGTACGCGAACGGTCGCCGTAGGGCCGCCATACGACGCTGGTCGAAAATTATCAATCAAAATCATCAATGCATCCTTACGCGGCACGGATCTCGTGAATGATTCCCCCACTCGCACAGCTCGGAAAGACCGACATGCTGGTCAGCCGTCTCGGATACGGCAGCATGGGGATCCGCGGACCTCGTACATGGGGCGTTCGGGTTGTTGATGATGCCGGCGCCGACCAGATTCTCAATGCGGTTCTCGACAGCGGAATCAATCTGATCGATACATCGCCAGATTATGGCGCCAGCGAAGATCGGATCGGACGATTCATATCACATCGGCGCGATGAGTATTATCTGGCGACCAAGTGCGGTTGCGTTTACACCCAACAGGAAGACCACCTCCAGCTCGATCACGTCTGGAATCGACAGGTGATTACAAAAAATCTTGAAACCAGTTTACGACGACTGCGATGTGAATTTGTCGACATCTTGCAGTTTCATGGTGGCGACGCTGAAACATTAAAACGTGAAGGCTTGATCGAATGTCTGCGAGATTTGAAACGCAGCGGTAAGGTGCGATTCATTGGCGTATCGACCAGTTTGCCAAAGTTGCCAGGAATGTTTGACTTGGGTGTTTTTGATACCTACCAGATTCCTTATTCATTGGTTGCACCGGAGCACGCGTCTTGGATCCAAAAGATCGGTCAAGCGGGTGCCGGAGTCATCGTGCGTGGCGGGATCGCGCAAGGCGGGCCGGATGCCGTAATTGCGAGACCGGCGGTCAACGACGTCTGGCAGAAAGCGAACTTGGATCAATGGATTGACGGATCAACATCGCGCGCAGAATTGATCCTGCGGTACACGCTTTCCAATTCGGATTGTCATTCGACCATCGTGGGTACGTGTGATCATCGACATTTAGCAGAGAACATTGCCGCTGTGGCAAAAGGGCCGTTACCGCCCGAATTGTGCAACGAACTGCGACAGAGTGTGGCTGCGGTCTTGGCGACACAATAGCGTTCATCGGACAAAGATTTAAATTACACCGGGTCCCGTTTTCGGATAGACACTGGCTGAGTTCACCGGGGCCCCTTCATCAAAGAAACTCTTCATGCTCGGTTTGGGCTATATCAAAGCGCAACCTACGACTTGCCTGTTGCATTACGCCGGTGGTCGCTTGAAACGCGAAGGGGCTGGGATCGCGTTTTGGTGATTTCGTTACCATTGCGTGATCACAAAGGTTTCTGTCAGCAGCACGGATGTTCCGTTTGTCTTCAATGAGAGTTCGTGGGACGTCCAAGACGCTACGATTCAGGGTGACTTGACCTATCAAATTATCGTTCCGCGTGCGCTCGTTTACGCAGCGATACAAGCTGAGCCAATTGTTGTTGAAGTCAGACGAACTGGTTGAGGCGATGTTGGCTGGCTTGCGGTCCTCGAAGGCGGTGCAGGAATGAGGGGGCGAAATACTCGGTTTGTCAACTTGAATGATGGGCCGCGGATGTTGGCATTCAACAATTTCTTAGACTTTAACAGCGGTAGAATCTCGCGTTTGACAGTGGCCGCGCAGTCGGCTCATCGGATGATACCGGCAAATTCGTAAGCGTTGCCCCAATGGGTTGCCGGAGACAAAAACGACCTCGGCTGATCAACCCGAGGCGGGCTGGAAATCACTGCCGGTGGTCATGCCGCCGGTGTAAAAAACCCCTTCTGTTTGAATGTTCGCTGGCCTTGTTGCGTGCGAACGCATTGCGGAAAGCTTCGCGATCACTTCCGTACAAGTATTACAACTCGTTTTTTCAAGAATCGAAGCTTTCCTGTAATGTACCGTCCGGACACTAATGTCCATTCGCGATGCGATTTGCTTGATGGCTACCCCTTGTTCCATCAATGACAGAATTTGCTGCTCTTCAAAGGTCAATTCGTTGGCCATCCTTGTGGGCATCGCGTGCGCGGGATGGATCACAACGGTGGGTGACGAAAGCACGCGATTAATGATGGCCAGCACCTGATCGCTCGAGAAAGGTTTTTCCAAGACATCCTCCGCACCCGCTTTTATCGCTTGGACAATTCGCGATGGCGTGACGCCGGGGCAGGTCATCACGATCGCAGAGGCAGTGGTGCCAAGTTTCAATCTGTCTAGAACGAGTTGCATCCCATCGGCTGGTAAATCATCGCTGATGAAAGTAACCGATGCGATGTTAGAAGCCGGTGTCGATAAGAAATCCTGGGCAGAATTAAAAAACCGATATCGAACTTCGTGCCGTTTGAAAAGCGACGTCAGCATTTCGACCGCCGAGTCGTCGTTATCGACAACATTAACCATGATTTGCATGTTTGCGAGTCTCAACGGGGGCTTGGTGCACCTCACGCCAATACCCTGTCACAACCCAACGGTGTGCCAAGGATTGCGGTTATCGTTCTAACTTGCGGGGCTAATCATGATGTCTAACTGCATTCCCACGTGGAGATTTATCGGCTAGAAATATGCATCGGTTAGCGCAGATTTCTGGAATTGGCGAAAAAATCGAAAAAAAAGATCCAAAACGTCAAGCTTGGCACAGGACTTACGATTAATTGCATGCATCGCCTCTGTTTTTGCGTGTTCTGTGGTTCGATTCGAGCTAGGGCGAGGCGTTTTGATCTCCCACGGGAGCGTCGGCCGAGGGTAATGCTGGTGGGCTTTTGGGCTGTGTATCCGTTTGTATCGTCATTCCCGCCAGCGCGATACTGCCGTCAGTGTCGACTTCCCGGATCGTGAAATGCAGTGGTCCGAAATCGGCAGTCTGGTTAGTCGCTGGCACGGTGCGATCAACCCGTTTGCGCAGAACTTGGTCCAGCGTCAAGAATTCGTCGGATTCGATCGCCACGCCATAAAGCTGCTGCATTTCACCGACGGTAATCGAACCACGCAGCGGAAACTCGATCCATCGCGGCAGCGCGCCGGGCGATTCCTTGGCCCCAAAAATCTGATCCACCAGCGGGCGCGACCCCGGCTTCAAAACGACGATCACATGGTCGCCGGCCAAGATCTCTGTCTTGCCTTGTGGTGGAATGATTTGGTGAGACCGAACAACCATTGCGATCACGACACCATCGGGCAATGCGAGTTGGCGTACCAAACGTCCGGCGGCTCGCGACTGGTCGCTGACCGTATAGTCGACCACTTCGCCATCGACATCACGCAACGAACTGATCTCAAGCGTCACTGACGGCGGTGCGAGCGGCGGAGTGCTCAACCCCAACCAACGCGCGACCATAGGCAATGTGCAACCTTGCACGAGCGCCGACAATACGACAATGAAGAAGACGACATCGAAAAGCAGCGAAGCTTGAGGTGTGCCTAACATCAGCGGAAAAGTCGCCAGCGTAATCGGTACCGCGCCTTTTAGTCCGACCCATGATAAGAATGTCAACTCAGGCAAAGACATTCGAAACGGAATCAGTGACAAGAAGACTGCGATCGGACGGGCGATCAAAATCAATACGGCACCGATCAGCAACGCCTGGCCGCTGACATCTAATAACCGGCTCGGAAAACTGAGCAATCCCAAGATAACGAACATGACGATCTGGGCCAGCCAAGCGATCGCATCATGATAAACCAAGATCCCGCTGCGAAAGACGATCTTCTGGTTGCCCAGCACTAAACCCGCTAGGTAAACGGCAAGAAACCCGCTACCGCCAAACTGTGCCGTGATTCCGAATGTCAACAAGCAAAAGGTGCTGACCAGCACGGGATAAAGCCCCGGTGCATTCAAGTCGATTCGGTTCAGCACCTTCGTTGCTGCCAGCCCAAGGCCGACACCTGCCAGCCCGCCAAGGACCATCTGCGATAGAAAGATGCCGACTAACGTGGGCCAACCCGCATCGGGTTGCATTAACAATTCGATGCAACTGATCGTCAAGAAAATCGCCATCGGATCGTTCGATCCACTTTCGATTTCCAGTACCGCATTGATTCGCTTCGGCAATCCGGTGCCGCCGGAACGCAGGATCGAAAAAACCGCAGCGGCATCGGTCGAGCCTACGATGCTGCCCAGCAGCAGACCTTGCAGGAGTGTAAGATTCAATACCCATGATGCCGCGACACCTGTGATCACGGCGGTGATAAGAACGCCCAAGGTTGCTAAAACGATCGAGGGTTTCCACGCCGCTCGGATCGCGGAAGTTTGAGTCCGTAACCCGCCGTCGAACAGAATCATCGCCAGGGCGAGCGTTCCGATCCCATGGGCCAGTTCGTAATTTTCAAACGCGATGCCACCGATCCCTTCTGAACCGGCCAGCATGCCCAGCAACAAGAATAGCACGAGGACGGGCACGCCAAAACTTGCCGAAAGTTTGCTGGATATGATCCCCAAAAAGAGCAAGATACCGGCTACAAGAATCAATTGGTCGACAAGAAACATGATGCTGTTGTTTACGCACTGGTTAAAAGGTGAACTGCGGCCCGACGACGATCACTGGTTCACCCAGACGCTTTGCCATACGAAGAGCCTATCCGAAAAGGGGTATGCTTCGTCAGCCATGCTGGAATGGGTTTTTTGCCGATCGAGTCGCCCGATTGGACGTTGTCATCCGTGATGATTTCGCGTTGTCGACGCCCCCCGCAACCCATTTACCGTAACGTACAATTAACGGCGGCGGCCGAACAATCTCGGCTGCTGGTAACGTATCGAAGCTTGCGCAGCGGGTCATTTGGGGGGAAAACGCTGATGCGGACCGCGACAGTGGCGATGCGACAACTTACAATGGGCTAGGCTCTGTTTGGAAAACTGCCGCCGCTTTGAGGGACAGCCCCATTGTAAAGGGACGGCTCTTCAAGCAGTGAAGATGCAGTGAAGTATTTATTTATCGCCGGTGGTCAAGGAGTCCGTTCATGGGTTGGTCGTCGATTGCTCCAGCAGTTCTAGTGATTTTGGTCGTGATGACCGACGCTGGCGATTTGATCGCCCAAAATAGCCCGATCGCGGTTCGCGTCGACACAATCGATGGGCTCAGCAAAACCGGAACTCTCAGCGGAGTGTCTGCCCAAGGGGTAAACTTGCTCGTTGACGATTCAACGCCGCAAACCATTGCGTTGGACCAGATATTGGCGATCCAGCGAACCGACAATCCGCCTACGACGCCGCCGGGGGCACGAATCGGGTTGGACGGCGGTTCTCGATTAGCGATCGCTGGCGTGAAATCGGAAGGGGCCGGGGCCACAATCAAGATTCGTGGCGGCGACGAACTGCAAGTGCCGCTGAAAATGCTGCGATGGATTCGATTCCGTAACCCGTCGGCTGCCGTCGATCCACAGTGGCTTGGTTTGATCGACCGCCCCCGCGCATCGGATTCCCTGGTGATTCGGCGACCCGGCGATGCGATTGACGAAGTGGCGGGTATCGTTCTAGCGATCAGCGATGAAAACATTTCGTTCAGCCTCGATGGCGATACGATGCAAGCTCCGATCGCGAAATTAGAAGGGGTCGTGTTCACGACAGCGGGGACAGATGCTGTTCTTCCGGCGAACAAAGCCGGGGGTTCGGTTCTAGTCGACGATATCTTCGGATCACGATTCGTCGCCACGGCCATGACCGGATCGGATGACGGTACGATTGAACTGAAACTCAGCGACGAATTGAAGTATCGCTTGCCAATACAGTCGATCTCCAAAATCGAATTGACCGGCTCCGTGGAGTTTTTGGCAATGGTCCAGCCGGTCGAAACGAAATATGTACCACTGATTCATATTGGAATCGGTCCTGAACTCTCGCGTCAGTGGTTGAATCCCGAGGTGCAAAACGGACGCGACTTGGTGATGAGGGCGGCATCTCATATTGAGTATCGATTATCAGAAGGCTTTCAAACGCTTGTCGGCAGCGTCGACTTTGACCCCGCAGTTACGGCCGGTGGAAAGAGTGTGGTAAAAATCTTATTGGATGGAAAACCTGTGTGGGAACAATCTCTGCAGGTGACGGATGCATCTTCACGTGGATTTGAACTGCCGATCGGCGGCGCGCGTCGTGTGCGATTTGAAATCAGCAGTGAAAACGATGGCGACCTGGGTGATACGGTTCGACTGCGCCAACCAAGGATTACAAAATGATAAGACGCGATAACGGAATGATAAAACTGTTGGTTGGTTGTTTCACTGCGTTGTTTGCCGTTGCGACGGCCATGGCTGACGATTCGCAAGCTGGCAAAACCTTGGTGACCACGGGCACCGATGATGCCAAGGTCGTGGAATTGGACCCGCGACTTGAGGAAGCGGAACGACTTCGTATCGAAGCGGTCGATCGTGCCTTGCCCGCTACGGTTTGCATTTTCGTACCCGGGGGAGGTGGCGGGGGCAGCGGTGTTTTGATTTCACCCGACGGATATGCATTGACCAACTTTCACGTTTCCAGTCCGGCGGGAAGTTACATGCGTTGCGGATTGTCCGATGGGCGGATCTACGATGCGGTGATTATCGGCATCGACCCAGTTGGCGATCTAGCGCTGATTCGATTGCTGGGGCGCGATGATTTTCCTTATGTCGAAATCGCTGACAGCCGCAAAGCTCAGGTCGGGCAATGGTGCATGGTGATCGGAAATCCTTTCCTTCTGGCCACGAACCTCCAGCCGACGGTTACCTGGGGAATCCTCAGCGGCGTGGGGCGTTATCAATATCCTTCTGGCACGTTATTAGAATATGCCGATTGTTTGCAAACCGACGCGTCGATTAATCCGGGCAACTCTGGTGGCCCCTTGTTTGATGATTCCGGCCGATTGCTGGGTATCGTGGGGCGTGCGTCGTTTGAAAAGCGAGGTCGAGTTAATGTAGGGGTCGGTTATGCGATCTCGATCAACCAGGCGATGAACTTTCTTGGCGATCTGCACAGTGGTCGAATCGTGGATCACGCAACTTTAGGCGCAACGGTGGCGACCGATCCCGATGGCGGCGCACGGGTCAGCAACATTCTTGATTCCAGCGACGCTTATAGACGCGGATTGCGTTACGGCCACACGGTTGTGGAGATCGACGGACGCAGCGTCAATACGGCGAACCAAGTCCAGAATGTGCTGGCAACGCTGCCACCGCAGTGGCGAGTTCCGTTGGTGTATATGGATCGCGGACAACGAATATCGACGCTGGTACGTTTGGAAAACCTGCACACCAGCGACGAGTTGCTTGAAAAAATGGCCGCTGCCCTACCGCCACCTCCGCCCGCACCCGAACCGCCGCGCGAACCGGAAAAGCAAGGCGACGCGCCCGATCAATCGGATGATGAAAACGGTGGTGATGGTCCTAAGGAAGGCGGCCCTAAACTTCCCGATTTGAAAAAATTGATACCCGGACGCGAAA
>DNWZ01000045.1 GCA_003506095.1 Planctomycetaceae bacterium
AGCCACTTGCTGGATGAAGTCGATCGTGTTTGTGATTGGATATCTTTGATCCACGATGGTCGAATCGCTGAAACATTGACCATGGAACAAATGCAGTCGCGTTATTGTGAAGTGATCGGGACGTGGGAAGCGACGGATAACTCGATGCCCAAAATAGATTCGGCGTTTGGATGGATCCGCAAAGGTAATGAGTGGTCAGGTGTTGTTTCAGTCGAAGTGATTGATGCCGCGATGGGCGATCCACGCTTTGAAGTGTTCCAGCGTCGCGAATTGACCCTGCATCGCTGGTTTGCCGCCCGAGTCATGTCGCTCGGAACGCAATTCGCTGATGCCAAGTCACCCGAGGAGCCGACGCATGCATGAGCTAATCGCATTGACGAGGCTGTCGCTGCTGCAGTTTCGATGGGTCTATTTTACGTTTATAGCCGCGGTTATCAGCAGTCCGTTGATTGCACTGGTTTATCCGACAATCAGCAGTACATCCTATGTGGATTCGCTGTTGGCGATCTGGATTAGCCTCGCTGTTGCCGCTGGATTCGCTGGTGTCACACTTTTCGACTTTACCCAGCGCGGCGACTTGATCAGCCCACAAAGCGGCTGCAATCACTGGTTGCTTCGAATGCCTGTTGCGTCTTGGAAGATTGCATTGACACCCGTCGTGCTTAAGACGGTGTGGTTTGCGATGATGTGGGGCGTCATCGCCACTATTATCACGATCAATAACGTCGAATCCGTTCCGATCTTCGGACCGACACTCTGCTTCTCAGGCGGCGCTATTGGATTGATGGCGACGTCGTGGATGCCGTTTCGGCGCGGTTGGCATCGGTTGATTGTTGTACCGATCATTTTAATAACCGCCTATTTGTTGCTTTGTTTGATAGCTGTCGCACCCCATACGCATCCTCTGTGGCGAACCGTTATCAATGTTTCCGGTCCCATCTTATCGGTTGTGTTTTATGCTTCAGCGGTTGCGGCGGCATTCTGGGTGACGCAAGTTGCGCGCACCTCGACGCTCGGTCTGACGAGTGAGCGACAGTGGGCGATAAACGACGCGACGGATTCTGGTCTTGTACAAACTTATCGCGACCCGGGCCATGCATTGGCTTGGCATGAGTTTTATAGGTCTCGCAATTGGGTACTGCGAGCGATGGCGATTGGTGTTCTGCCAGCGATTGTCTTCTTTGGCGCAATCTTTCCGGTCAATGAAGCGACGGTTGTCATGGCATTCATCGTCTTTGCTTACGTCGCCGCGTTCGCGGTGGGCGGAACCGGTGATATGCTCGCCGCATCGACAACGACAGCGTTTCAAACCTATTTGTTGGTTAGTCCGCTCTCGACCGTACGACTAGCTTGGACAAGATTTGCGGTGCGAGTCAGTCTCGCTGCTGCGGTTTATTCAGCCATTTTTGTGGCGTTTGGATGTGCGATGCTTTGGTCGACCAACCGCAACGTATGGTCACAGTGGGCAACGTATGGTCACAGTGGGCAGCGGATGTTGCTGGCAGGATCGATACGGACCTAACGCCCTTTCACGCCGGGATTCGCGTATCTGCAGCCATCATTCTGGTCGCGTCACTGTTCCTCGTCGGTCAAATCGCATCGCATTGGTGGTTTGGTCTCAGTGGCAACAGTCGGCTTTCGTTTGCCGTCATCTTGATAGAACTGGCGGTTGTCTTTGTTCCACTTGCGATTTTTCTGCGTTGGTTTCGTGGCCAAAGTGACTGGGAAGATGTGCAAGCCGCTTTTTCGACGGGGCTGATTTACTTGCCAGCGCTTGCCACGAGATTGCTGGCGATCAAAGCGGTCGCTGGAATGGCTGTGGGCATCATGCTGATCCGGTCGCAACTTTGCAACTTGCAAGCGGTAGTCAAGGTCATTACCGCCTGGGCCTTATTTGTCATGCTGGTTGGACTAGCCGTATCGACACTGTTGCCACTGCCTCAAGCGACGTTCATGGCGTGTGTGTCAGGAATCGCGATCGTTACGCCACTGGCACGAATCCTGGTCATGCCAGTGATGCTTGCTTATGGCCGCCATCGTTAAACCCAGCCGTTGATCAACCCATCAGCTCAGCAATCGCGGTTTCGTCACTGACCAAATGAGTCGGGCGTCCCTGGGGTGTGTAAAGAATTTGCTCAGGGTCGATGCCAAGCTTTCTATAAACAGTGGAGACAAAGTTTTCAGGCGAAAGAATTCGCTCCGTCGCCGCATAACCTTGTCGATCGGTCGCACCGATGACTTGGCCGCCCGGCGTGCCACCACCAGCAAACATGACGCTCATTGCATTGGACCAATGGTCACGACCGCCACGGCTGTTGACTTTGGGTGTTCGTCCAAACTCACCCAGGGCGATCACCATTGTCCTTTCCAGCATTCCTTGTTCCTTAAGGTCTTCGATCAACGCAGCGATGGTCGCTTCGAAGGGTGGAACCTTTGTTTTAAACGAACTGAAGATGTCTGAATGATGATCCCAGCCACCATGATAGAGCGTCACGAAAGGAACGCCGGCACTGACGAGTCGCCTGGCAAGCAGGGCGCGTTGTCCGAACGAGTTGCGGCCATACTTGTCGCGAATCGATTCGGGTTCGCGGTGGATGTCGAATGCCGCCTGGGCCTCAGAACTGCTGATCAATTGCAATCCTTGCTGAAAGAACTCATCTGCGGCCAACGTCGGATCGCCTGCCGCCTCATGATTGATTCGCAGCATTTGGTCGATCTGCTGTCGAATCAATTGTCGCTGTGAAAACCGTTGGTCGCCCAAACCGCTTGGCAGCGTCACATCACGAACGCGGAACGATTGGCTGTTCGGATCATCAGGAACGACAAAGGGGGCAAATCGCGAACCGAGAAAGTTTGGGCCTCCGGAACGTGACATGTTGGGGATCGAAAAGTAAGCCGGAATACCGTGGGGTGCTCCCAACTGATGTGAAACGACGCTACCCAAACTTGGATGAAAGCTAACAAACGCACCACAGCCGACCGGAATCCTTGGTGGTGCGCCGGTCATCATATAATGATTGCCGGCACCGTGGTTTCCCTGGTCATGGCGGATCGAGCGAACGATTGCTAGTGAATCTGAAATGTTTGCAAGATTTGGCAGTATTTCCGAAAAACGCATGCCGGGCGTCTTTGTTTCGATCGTGCCGAACTCGCCACGAATTTCCGCAGGAGCCTCTGGCTTGGGGTCGAAAGTCTCATAATGACTGGGGCCTCCGTCCATCCAAATCAAAATGCAAGAATCGGCTTGGCGACGAACGGGTGTCGACTCGCCGGACCCGGACGCAAGCGTTGTTGCTTGAAGGGCGCCGACCAATCCGCCACCTAGCAATCCGCCGAGGCCGAGTTGCAAACAATCGCGGCGTGAGAATCCTTCACAGTTCTTATTTGAACGCGACGTTGGTGAATGAATCATTGCAATAACGTCCTAATTTTGAATCGTGAACTCAGGCGAATTGATCATGGCCCACATCAGATCCTCGATCACGCCACGCCGCTGTGCGCCAGCAGCGTTGATCAACGTCGCCGCGTAAGCTGCTTCGTCTTGCGTGGGCATTCGTGAATATGCGGCCAAATAAAGTTCTTGGACCACGGTTTCGGCTGATAAGTCGCTGGCCGCTAACCGAGCCGCACGGCCTTTGTCGCTGCGAATTCTTGAATCGATGTCACGGTCATTCATTAAGTGCAATGATTGTGTCACCGTCGATTCGTTGATTCGTTCGCAAGGCGGGTCCTGGTTCTCATCGGGTCGGCCGAACGTGTCTAGAAACATCGAACGCACTCGGTGTGTCCAGACCTGGGTCGCTCGGGAACCATCAGGCATGCCTGTGAACGATGAAGGCGTTTCGGTCAAATCGGCGATCGCGTCGAGCAACGTTTCGGCGCGCAGCGGGTGACGATAGTGCCTTGAATAGTTGATCCGATCGCCGACGTTCGATTCATTGGGTGTCGAATCGGCGGCATAGGCTCGCGAGAGGGCGACGGTACGAATCAATTCCTTTACATCGTAATTGGTTGATTTGAAATGCTCGGCCAAGGCGTCGAACAATTCGGGGTGAGTGGGAGGGTTCGTTGAACGCAAATCGTCCACCGGTTCGACGATGCCACGTCCCATCAGAGCGGCCCAAATCCGATTGACTTGCACCTTGGCGAAATAATCGTTCTCGGGTGAAGTGACCCACTTGGCGAGCGCTTCACGCGGGTCTTGCTCAGGCTCTACGCTGCCGGGGTCGCCGAACAGTGTTCGCGGTTGCAACGTCTCGCCCGTGACCGGATGTTTCACGCTGCCTGAACCGGAAAAGAAGACGATTTCCTCGCCACCCGAAATCGGTGGCGACAGCCCGGTGCCCTTCCTGCCGATTTGGGCAAAATAGCCAGCGAATTGATAGAAGTCCTGTTGGCTCCATTTCTCAAATGGATGGTGATGACACTTAGCACAATCAAGTCGGATGCCAAGGAAGAGTTGGCTGACCATGGTCGTGATTTCTTCCGGATCGCGCCGATCTCGATACAGCGTGGCGACGCCGTTTTGCCAAGTGCTGCCCTTTGCCGTGATCACACGTCGAACGAACTCGTCATAAGGAATTCCTTCGCGAAATTGGTCACGAATCCAATTGTCATAATTCAAAACGGCCTTGATCCCGACGCGATAGGGATTTGGTCGCAACAGGTCGGCCCATTGGTTGGCCCAGTGGTCGACATACTCGGGACGATCCAGCAATTGATCGATCAATTGTCTGCGTCGCTCGACGATCGCATCAGCAGATTCAGACAACTGGGACGTTGTGGTACCGAGATAGTCACGAGCCTCTTCGGGTGTCGGCAATCGGCCAATGATGTCCGTATAGGCGCGTCTGAGAAACACATGCTCGGGCGCGGCGCTGGCGGGCAGGATCGCGAGCTGCTTTAACTTCGCATCAAGATGTTGGTCGATGAAATTATATTGTGGTAAGCTTGCAAAGGCATCTTCGGCCAGCGGTTGTGTTTGAGGAATGACCACATCAGCAACGCTGATATGATTCATATAACGGGCCATCACAGCAGTTTCGCCTGGCAATGGGCCTGCGGTCAGTAGTCCAGACTCGTTCACATCAACCACAGTGGCTTCGTTCGATAAGTAAGTCGCCAAGTTCGTCACGTCGCGAGTCGAACCGTCGGCATAATGGGCCAATACGCTCAAGGGTTGTTGTTCTCGTGGTGCGAGTGAAAACTTCGTCTTAACGAGTTCGACTTTCTCTAATACCGTCTCACCTTCAACGCGTCGCGGGGCACCTTGTGAGATCCATTTGACCAGCGTTTGATAAAGCTCCGATTCTGGATCGATTTTCGCGCCGCCACCATGTGGCAATCGAGCCGTCGCCTTTTGTAGTAGCAGGCTTTCGTCTGCGGCGGCCGGAAAAATTCGCCGACCACGCGACTCACGCACGATCGCGTTGTAGTCAAAGTCGGAGTCAAACCCCAGCAACGAGAGTTGGAATCCGTTTTGGCCACGCTGCTTGCCGTGGCATGGACCGGTATTACAGCCCGCCGTACCGAGAATCGGTTGAATGTCGAGATCAAAGCTGATGGGCCTGTCGACCTCTGGTGCATCAGCGTTTGCAGTCAGGGGTGGCACTGGCGAAGAAGCGGAATCGAGCGGCTCGGCTGACTGGACACTGCCGGGCAGGGATGCCCAAATGGCCGCCGCAAAACACACGATTGTGAAGTGGCGGATGGGACGGGACAAGCGAAATCCGGTCGCAAGTTCGAAAATGCCTAGCCGATGAAGCAGGTTTGTCATTCGTTGGCAGGTGGTTTGGCGGGATAGGGGTGATTTGGCGGGACTTCCAGTATAACGAATCTGGTGTGGCAGCGAATCACAAAAATTGTCGGGCTTTGCGACGGATCTGAGGCA
>DNWZ01000237.1 GCA_003506095.1 Planctomycetaceae bacterium
GCGACGCGAATCCGCGCGTCTGCACGATCCGCCGCAGTTCGCCACGACGGTGTTCACTCACGAGCAACAAGCCAATATCCGAGCATGGGATGACAAAAAGTTTTCAACACCTGCTCGATTGTTACCAATAAAATCGAATATGCAAGCACAAATCGCGCAAATTACCTATCTTTCGATCGAGGTGAGCATGACTAGCGAGGATCTGCGGATCGCAACGACGTTTCGGCACCGGGTCGTTTTCGGGTAACCTAAAGAACCTTGTCGTTTACCAGCAGCGAATGCCCTCGCAATCCATTAACCAATTTTCGCGGTTTGCCCATCATGCCACTAACCGATTCGTCAACCGACTGGACAATCGATGACTCCAACGAAGCGTATCGCCTGGATCGATGGGGCTGTGGCTATTTCTCGATCGCAGAAGATGGGAATCTTCATGTCCATCCAGGAACCGGGCCGGACCATTCGGTCGACTTGAAAGCGTTGGTCGAAAGGCTGCAGCAGCGCGGTTTGGAATTGCCTATTCTGATCCGATTTAATGGGATCTTGCACGATCGCTTAAAGCAATTGCGAGATTGCTTTCAAACTGCGATCGACGACCATCAGTACAAAGGAACCTACCGATGCGTCTTTCCGATTAAGGTGAACCAGCAGCGGGACGTGGTTCAAAAGATCATCCAGTATGGTCGCGATTTTGGATTTGGCCTTGAGGCGGGGAGCAAGCCCGAACTGTTGGCGGTCGTTGCGATGACGGACCCCCAGATGCCGATCATCTGCAATGGATTTAAAGATGATGAGTTCATCCAAATCGCCATGTTCGCTCAGCAGATCGGGCGAACGGTGATCCCGGTTGTGGAGAAGTTTACTGAGCTCGAGAAAATCGTCAGACTTGCTGGCGAAATCGGCGTTCGACCACAAATCGGTTTCCGCGTGAAATTGGCGGCTCGTGGGGCTGGTCGCTGGAAGTCGTCCGGCGGGTATCGTTCGAAGTTCGGACTTACAGTGACGGAGGTATTGAAAGCACTGAAGTACTTAGAAGAACGTCAGATGGCCGATTGCTTCCGCTTGTTGCACTTTCACCCCGGCAGCCAGATCACGAATATTGGTCGCTTGAAGTCGGCGATCAATGAAGCGGTTCGCATCTATGTCGATTTGCATAAGCGCGGCGCGGGACTGCAATTGCTCGACATTGGTGGCGGCCTTGGCGTCGATTACGACGGGTCGCAGTCCAATAGTGAATCGAGCATGAACTACACGATGCAGGAGTATGCCAACGACGTCGTGTATCAAGTGCAGACCGTATGTGACGAAGCAGGCGTGCCACACCCCGGATTGATCACAGAGAGCGGTCGGGCGATTGCCGCCCATCACAGCCTCTTGGTTTTCAATATTTTGGGGGCCGCTCGTCAGGTTGTCGACACGTTGCCAACGACCGTACCGGAGGAATATGAGCAACCGGTTTGGGATCTTTTCAATACATACAATGACTTGACCGAAAGCAACGCGATCGAGTCGTTTCATGATGCTCAAGCGTCATTGGATTTGGCAATGAACTTATTCAGTGGTGGCTATCTGCCACTGGACCAAAGAGCGCTCGCGGAGAATCTGTTCTTTGCGATTTCACAGAAGGTTCGTGACATTGCATCCAACATGGAATATGTGCCAGAGGAACTGTCGAGCCTTGATCGAATGTTGTCCGACATTTACTTCGGAAACTTATCAATTTTCCAATCGATGCCCGATAGCTGGGCGATTGGCCAACTGTTTCCGATTATGCCGATTCACCGTTTGAATGAAGAACCCAATCGGCACGCGGTGCTGGGCGATATCACTTGCGACAGTGACGGGAAAATTGACTGTTTTATCGGCAACCGAAATCGCATGGACACGGTGCGACTCCATTCGCTGAACGACCAACCCTACTTGCTGGCCGCATTTCTGGTTGGCGCGTATCAGGAGATTCTTGGCGATTTGCACAATCTTTTCGGAGACACCCACGCGGTCCATGTCGATGTCAACGGCGATCAAACTACGATTGCTAGCATTGTTAAGGGCGATACGATCAGCGAGGTATTAAGCTATGTTCAGTTTGACGATCGCGAATTGATCGAAAAACTGCAAGAAGCGGTCGAGCAAGCGGTGCAAAACGGCAGGATTGATAACGAGCAAGCGGGCAAAGTTACTCGTTACTATGAGCGGGCACTTGGCGGATATACCTACCTGGGACGATAACTTGCGCACTTCAGTTCGCTAAACCGATGTCGCTGACCTTGACGGCTTGTGCTTGGCATCGGTACACCAGCATTTTAGCGAATGTGCGCGTTTGAGGATTGCCTGTGATCGCTTGTCGCCAATTTGCTTGACCCAGCCTGTACATTAAAATTACTCATTTCAGCCAAGGAAGGCAGGATATGTCGCACCCCAATCAATCGGTTCCGCTGCTGGACGTTGGTCGTGGAAACGCCCCTCATCGCGAAGAGTTCCTAGACGCAATTGGCAAAGTGATCGACAGCGGGCGATTTTTTTTCGGCCCCGATGTCGAAGAACTCGAACGCGAAATTGCCACTTACAGCCAAGTTGAAAATGCAATCGGATGCGCTTCGGGCAGCGATGCGTTATTGCTGGCCCTGATGGCTTTGGAAATCGGACCGGGCGATGAGGTAATTGTGCCCAGCTTCACGTTTTTCGCATCGGTCAGTTGCATCACGCGCCTTGGTGCGACTCCGGTTTTCGTCGACATTCGTCCTGATACGTTCAACATCGATGCGGAAAGAATGGAGTCGGCGATCACTTCGCGAACCAAGGCGATCATTCCCGTTCACTTGTTCGGCCAATGTGCTGAGATCGATCGTATCTGCCAGGTCGCAGCGGAACATGACATTCCGGTGATCGAAGATGCCGCACAGGCCATTGGTGCTGCGTACAACAGCCGGCCCGCCGGATCATGGGGAACGGTCGGTTGCTTTAGTTTTTACCCGACCAAGAATCTCGGTGGTATGGGCGATGGCGGAATGATGACCACTGGCGATGCGGCGATGGCCGATCGCTTGAGGCTCTATGCGGCTCATGGCATGCGCCCTCGCTATCATCACCACGTAGTAGGAATCAACAGTCGGCTTGATACGTTTCAGGCCGCGGTTTTGCGAGTCAAGATGCGATACTTGGATGCTGGGGTCGAGGCACGCCAAGCGAATGCGAATCGCTATCGTGAGATGCTGACCGATTCCGGACTGGTCGACTCGGGCCAAATCAAATTGCCTTACCGCGATCCTAGCGCGTTCCATGTCTGGAATCAGTATTCGATTCGCGTGGCTTCTGGCCACCGCGACAAGCTGAAAGCGTCGCTCGCTGATCAAGGCGTTGGTACTGAGATCTATTATCCGATTCCGATGCATCAACAGAAGTGCTTTGCATCGATCGAAGTCAATCGGGACGGATTGCCTGAGACCGAAGCGGCATCAGCCCAGATTTTGAACTTGCCGATTTATCCTGAGTTGAGGATCGACGAGCAAACTCGAGTGGTCGAATCGATTTGTCGGTTCTATGCCAGCGCAGCAAGAGCGGCGGCTTAATGATTAAGTTGTCTCACTAGAAAAAAGAACCCTCGGCCAAGCGATTGAACTACTGACGGTTCAATCGCTCCCGAAGTTGTTCTTGCACCTGCTTGGCCAAATCTTCTAATTGCTCCAATGGCTGAACCTTCAGCTCAGCCTCGGATTGCGCTTGGCCCAAAATCGATTGGCAGGCGAGAATGGTGCCGATCAGCGTCCCTTTCCTGAGGCCGGTTTCGATCCCCTGACTGATCCCCAAGTTGATTCCTTGGTTGATTAACTGTTCTGCGATGGTTGACATCAGTGCGGTGCCTTGATGAGGGAACGTCTGTTCAAGTGCGTTNNACCGCTTCGAGCCGATTCAACTCGCGGACTTCGTTAGGAACCGATTTCAGCAATTCCAGAATCGGCCCGATCTGCCGGATCAAGTTGTTGCTGCGAACATATTTTAGCACCAACAGAGCGGCGTGCAAAAATGATTGGCCTCGAAAATCATCGTCGTTTGTACGGTGAACGTCAAACAAGATGTATGACAATTGCGGAATGTATTTGGCCAGCGGCTCGGGCAACGGAATGAACTCGGCCATCGTCGTAGCGACGTCCCACACCTTTTCCCCGTGATAAACAACAATTGGGATTACACAGCAAGGTTTCTGGCCATCACGCAATCGTCGCTGCAGCACTTGTGTGACGTAGCCAAGAACCTGAGCGATCGTATGCGGATCCGCATAGCTCTTGTGTTCAAACAGGAAAAAAATCAACGCTTCTTCATTGCCAGGGCTAGGCTTGTCGCCGCTTGAGTCGCTTTGCAGGCGACAGGTGTAGATCAAATCAGAATGCGAACGACGCAAATCCGAATTAATGAAGACTCCTTCGGCCATCCTCAACGTGCTCAGGTCGATAAACTTCGCCTCATTCGACGGCAACAGCTTAAGCAGGCAGGCTCGCGCCACATCCACTTCTGAGAAGCTGAAGTAGAAAAAACGGTCGTGCGGGTTTCGGAGATTGCGATCGTCCATGAACTGAGCATAAGGCACCCACCAGGAG
>DNWZ01000180.1 GCA_003506095.1 Planctomycetaceae bacterium
AGCAGCATGAGCGGTCATTCTTGTGTGGAAAAGGAAACGGAAAAACCGATATGTCGAGCGATCAGTCGATCATTTTGATCACTCGCCGTCTGGGCAGGTCCCTATAGTAACGAAAAAGACAAAAGCGACGACGGCCAAGTGACGTTAGGGGCCGATTTTGCGATGTAATTCATGCTAGGGATTACCTATTCTTAGGCATACGATAACGTTGGTCCAGCACCACAAAAGCGTATCCACCTGCGACCGGCCGAGATTCGAAGATCGTTTTCTGGATTTCGGCCACACCGTTGCGGCCATTTTGTTTTGCAAAATCCAACTCGATGCGGGCCANNACAGCGGGCTGGAACGATCGACCCACATAAAGTAGAGACGCCCTTCACTTTCGCTGTCTCCACTTCGCACCTTGGGCGAACCGCTGAGCCCTTTGGCATACTCGACTCCCTGGAAACCACCGCCTAAAACACCCAGCTCAATCTGATAGAAGTCGAGTTGGGCAGCGTATTGCTCGGCATTTTTGGCCGCGAATCTCAGCTCCCAGCGTTCATGTGGTGAAACGACATCGTCCTCGTCGCTGCCCGGTCCCGGCGGCCGGTCGTCACCGCTGGACTTTCGCATGCCGGTATTTTGCAGCGCCGCAACGCTGCTGACGGCATCGGTCACCGCGATCAACGTTTCTTGTGTCGTCGGTTCGTTCAATTCGACGACTTCGTCTTCGCTGGGCGGATCAAAGTCGCGCTGGAGCCCTTCAGCACGATTCTCTCGACCAGGTTCAATTGTGGGACCGCCACCCAGCCGCTGTGAACCAGGATAAAACCTCGTCGTCAACCAAATCAAAAACAGCATCAGCACGAAGGTACCGATGAACCAGGCCAACGACATCAGTAACCCAGAAACCACATCAAACTTGGATGTTCGCAGTTTCTCGCGTTCCTGCGAGCGTCTAGACGCTCGCAGGCTGAGCGGCTCCCCAGAAGCCCTGACTCCTGTTTCCGCGCTAGATTCGAATTTTTGCGGTCGTTCCAGCAGCTTCGTCGTCATGGTGGCTGGTCAGGATCGGGGAAAAAACAAGGGAAAAGCGACGGTCGGTTCAAACGCAATCCACTGACACTTGCGACAAGTTCAGGCTACTTTTTCTTTGGCTTGCGATAACGTTGGTCCAGCACGACGAATCCGTAGCCTCCACCAGACGATTGTGACTGGAAAATCGTTTTCTGGATCTCCGTGACACTCGGGTGGCCCTTCGATTTGGAATACTCCAGTTCGACATTGGCCAGCATGTTTTCTAATTCCGGTTCGATAAACTTCGCAAACTCGCGGCCCGCACCGACATTTATCCCTGCTTTTTGCAACAACTGGCGATCGAACTGGTAAAGCGGACTGGAACGGTCGACCCACATGAAATAGAGCCGCTTTTCATCGTCGCTGGCCCCTTTCCGCTTCTTCGGCGACCCGGCCAACGCCTTCGCATAATCGACGCCCTGAACACCACCGCCCATCACGCCCAGTTCGATGTTGAAATAATCGAGCTGCGCGGCATAGCCAGCAACATTTTTGGCCGAAAACCGCAATTCCCACCGCTCAAAACGGGGCACAATATCTTCACCCTCCCCTTCGGGACCAGGCGGCCGACTATCGCCTTTGGAATTGCCCGTGCCCGTATTCTGAACCGCCGCCACGCTGCTTACCGCGTCCATTACCGCTGTCAACGTTTCCTGCATCGTCGGTTCGTTCAATTCGACAATCTCGTCCTCCCCCGGCGGGTCAAAATCACGCTCGAATCCCTCAGCGTTGTCACCTCGCCCGGCCGGATTTTCGACAATTGGCGGAAATGGCGGCGGGCCGAACGAGATTTTTGTCGTCAACCAGTAAATAAACAGCATCAAAACGAACGTGCCAATGAACCACAGCAACGACATCAAGAACGCAGAAACGACGTCAAACTTGGACGTACGCAACTTCTCTCGCTCTTGCAACCGCTTCAAAGCCCGCGGGCTGAGCGGTTTCTCAGCCACTTCAGCTCCCGATCCCGAGTCCGTTTTTTGTTTTTTGCGGGGTTCCTGCAGCGTCGCCGACATGGTGGCTTGTCCGTTCAGGGGTGAAATACAGAAAAGTTTTATGCTGCTGGACGTATTTTACGCCGAGCCTCGCAACAAGTTTCATTGTCACATGAAAAGAGTGGCTTGTGAACCGATTGACAATGTAATCGATTTCTCTTTAAGATCCCACGCATCGAAAGCAAAGTTGACTCGACTTGTCGAAAAAACGATGTCTTCGGTGCCGGTTGATGGTTAGGTAGCTCAGTTGGTAGAGCACTGCACTGAAAATGCAGGTGTCGCCGGTTCGAGCCCGGCCCTGACCACTGACACGAAAAGAACCCCGACAGTGTACAACTGTCGGGGTTTTTTTGTGCCCATTCTCTCTTGGCCATCTTCGACTCGGTGATTTTTGAATGCGATCGAAAATATTTCCCAATGATTGGCGGGCCCGGAAACCCACTCGCCTAACCGGAAATCTTCACCGATGGCCAAGATCTGCGTCAGCATTCTGTGCCAATCTTCACATTTCCAGGCTTTAGGTCATAGTAATAGATGCCGAATGACCGCAGATCAGAAATCAAGTCCATCACGCGCTCCCAATCTTCTGACGTGTAATGCTCTCTAAAACAGTTAAAGGAGTCTTCTAGGACTCCTTCAGGGTAGTCCGCGGGCCTGTCGATGTAGGCCTTGCCAAAATCAAGGACCCACGGCGGTGTAACAATTCCCATTTCGATTACCATTAAATGATCATCTTCACCGATTAGTTTCGGGATAGAAAAACCTGAAAGCTCGGTGACATCATTCCATCGACAAAGGCGGATGTAGCAGGCAAGTTCCTTCTCGTAGTTCTTTCTTCGGTAAAACGCTTTTATCGCAGCATTCGCACTTGTGCGCCAAACAATTCCGTCTTCACCGTTGCCGAGTAATTCAGTAAGTACCGTTTCGTTTGATCCGTCAGTTAACTCCAAATACGTTTTTGCCGCTGCGACCATTTCGGCTTCGGATCGATTCATGATTGAACCCGCTCAGCGTTTCTCATCGAGTATCACCATTTCGCTTGTCGTCGCTGGCCTGCAGCTAAACGTTGCCCAAGTTGCCGACGGCACCCTCTATCTGCGCGAGACTGCCGATGCCCAGCCGTGCGAAGCTGAGTTGGTGATCACAATCGACGACAAAATTGTCCGCGAAACAATCATCCTGCATCGAGGATTGAGCAAGGACGAAAAAATCGTCCCGTACTTTTGACCGACTTTTGGTTTTGGCCGACGTGGACACCCTAACGCAGATGCACACGTTTGACTCGTGATTTGTTTACGGCACAATCCGTTCGCCACCGGCCCGGGTCAGCATCGCTTTGAACTTCACAGGATCGATGTCGTCGGCCATGGTTGTCACAGCTCCGTCGCCCATGCCGACACGAAAGCTTTTTCTCGGTGACCCGATAAACTTGGCCAACGGCTCTTCAAGATCGATTTTCACGTCTTCTGGCTTGGACCATACTACGGCAGAGTCTGCGGTCGATTCAATGACAAGGATCGTGTTGCTCAAACCGTCCAAGAAGTCGCGGAATGCGGTCCTCTCGCTCGGACGTATGCCAATCTCGTCGCCAACCACGGCATGAACAACCGTCTGGCCCGGCGGCAATCGAAGGCCAGCAGTCGCAAAGGCCTTCGGCAAACGCTCGGACAATGGCAAGTTGTGTTCGCTGTCCCACGGTTCGTCCAATCGAAACTGCTGGTACAACGCTTGCTCTTCAATGAACGGCAGCACAGCGACTCGCCAACTTAACAGCGGTTTACCGTCGGCACTCATGATCGCGGGGGGTGGCAGCCGGTTGTATGCAGAATGGTAGTTGTGTATCGCCAACATGATCTGTCGCATGTTGTTACTGCCATCAAGTTGACGCGTCAGCGTTCGGATCATTCGCTCCATTGGCGGCAGAAAGTTGGAAATCACGATTCCACTGGCGATTCCTAATTCCGATTCAACCGTCAGCTTCACATTTGGCCCGGTTCGCTTGATGGCAACGGCATCAAAGAACTGCTTTGTCAGGCGTTCGATGTACTTGTCGATTGCGGCTCGCAGTGCGTCGTCTGCACTTCTCGGAACGGTTCCCTTGGCAAGCCCAGGGGCTAAATCACGCGCGTCGCGAATGGCGTCAATCTGCAATTCTTCCGCCCTCTCCGCCGCATCGTCGTCGATTCCGGTGATCGTCAAGTCAAGTTTTGCTGATTGGTTGCTGAATCGAAAATTCAACTGCACCGATTCGGCCAGTTCGGGCAATTCGGCCAACGACAGAAACGGGGGTGGCAGCATCCTCACCAGATCGACTGCGGTCTGGCTGGCGACCGGTCGCACCGATTCGATCACCATCAGCAGGCTGATGCCTGGTCCAGCGGGCGTCTTGGCCATCATCGTCGGCAACGGACCCGTGCCTTGATTGGCGGCGAGCATCGACGCAAGGTAGTTGGCCAGGGTGATGATGATCGTTTTGTCGTCGACTTTGTGAAGCAGTGTGCCCGGCGGCCCAGCGGCGATCGGATACGCGTTGAAATCACCTACTGGCGTCGGGTCGGAGTCTGCCTTGAGCGTCTCCAGCAACTGGGTTTCGTCAAACGGACGTGTCATTTCGAGAACGATGCCGAACGCGGGCTGACCAGGATCGGGTAGTCCAAGAATGATTTTGGCGAACGCAATATCGCTGGGATCGATACCAAAAGCTGCTTTCATCTGCAACTGAAAGACTTCCACAGGGAACGACGCAAAGAGGTCGTTTTGGACAAGTTCCTCAGGCGAGGCGAAAAGCACCGCGAAGGCATCGTCAGGGACAAAGCGGTTACTCGCTGCGGGGTGCGCGACACCGTTGTTGGCCTGCGCCACAACCGATGGCAGCGGCAGTGCCAACAAACCGAGCACGATCGCAAGCAGATTGCTGACCAGAATTGGGCGAATGAATGGCGTCATGCGGTTACCTACTTTTGGAAGAGAAGTGAAGTCGACTTTTGCTGTAAACGACCGAGTGATATTTGTACCGAGTTTGCTGAGTCGGCATGCCATCGGCAAACCAAGGGTGTTGATTTCGACTCGACGCTTCGCTGGCGAAGTGATAAAAAACCCGGTTCGCAGAAAAAGGATGTTATGCAGATTCAGAGTATAAAGAGATTCAGGGATGAGTGATTTGAGTTATTCGCCAGGGCCATCGGAGCGGACAGTTCGGGATGCGAGCGGCAAGGTGATTGATGTGCCCGCAGGTTGGGAATTGCTGCCGCCAGGCGACGCCATGATCACGCGACGCGTTAAGGCGGCGGGCGACCATTGGGTGGTGACGGAAAAACGCGGACGGCGAGTTTTCTCGCAAGGAATTTGGGCCGATGCAAAAACGATCGCCAAGGTTCGCGGGGGTGTCGATGCCGAGCGTTCCACGGATGCTTATGCCAAGAAACGCGAAGCGGATACAAAACGGCGTGAGGTCGTTCAGGAGCAATACGTAGAAGATTTTACCGCCGCCGTGCTCGTTTTTTTAAACTTCCATTGGCGTTATTCAGCAATTGCCCAAACGATGGCTCAAGCGATTTCAGATCATTCGACACCGGTCGGCAGCGGTACGGTCGCGCGCACTAAACGGATACCGGTCGAGCAGCGAGCCGAAGCGGCGGTGATCGCTTGGATGCGGCATCAAACAACCGGCTACGATTCGATGGTGATTCCGCGAATCCAAGGGAAACGCCGCGAAGTCCGCCGCATGCTGGCGGCAAGGTCGAAGGAATTACTGGCGAAGTACCGCGCCGGTTTACAAACCGCTGACGATTGTCCGTTGATGAAAGCGGTGCAGGCCGAATCGTAGTGACCTTTGGGCAGTCGGAATTCTGGCGAATCCCGCGACGCCACTTGTTGTTCACGCGATGCTAAGCCGGGCAACCGAGTCGAAATGCCTGGCCGAAAAGGGGGCTGACCCTCTCCGGCGAGGCCCAAAAAACAATGCAATCGACTCGCCTCCAAAGGGTCAGACCCCTTTTCGGATAGGCTCAAAGCCGATCGCATCATCCATAAAGAACTCGATTTCGGCCGATGCGACATCATACATCGCGCCGACCAATGCGATCTTCCGCTGGTCGACCAACCTGCCAATGGTGCCGCTTTGTTCGACAATATCATGCAATACTCGGATCACATTCTCGCGTGAAACTTTATCGGCAAACGCCCTTTGCTCCTCCGGCCCCTTGGACAAATTCGCCTCCCAATCTTCACGCGGGATCGACATTCGGATCCGGTTGACAATCGCCGCGATGTTTTCGCAACCGGTCACTTCTTCGCACGTCGGATTCGCATAAGCAAACTTCACCGCCGCATTGACCGCTCCGCAACTGGTATGCCCAACAACCAAAATCAACTTCGCGCCAGCGACTGCGGTGCTGTATTCCAAACTGCCCAGCGATTTCGGCCCAACTACGTTTCCGGCCAGTCGCACGCTGAACACGTCGCCCAGTCCTAAATCAAAAACCAATTCCACCGGTGTGCGTGAATCGATACAACTTAAAACCGCAGCCAACGGAAACTGGCCAATCGATGAACCGTGAATCTGGGCATGGAGATCGCGGGGCAAACGTTTTCCTGTGCGAAACCTTTCATTTCCTTGACGCAAGATATTCAATACCTGCTGCGGCGTGATCTCGGTTTGCAGTTCACGCGACGAATAATCGACGTATTGGATATTGTCTTCTAATTGATGATCGCCACCAAACCCTTTTAAACTCAGCTTGATATTGTGTCGCGGCGCGACATAGTCTCGAAACTCTTTGATTAAAGTCAAGATATCCGGGTCGATATATTGCGTGCTGGTGGCATCGAGCATGACGTGTGAACCGTCCGGGATTTCGGTCAACGCTTTGTCAAGCACTCCACGATTCAGGAAGCTGACTTGATTGGCAAGTTCGATATGCAGAACGTCGTTGTTCAAATGCTTTTCGACAATCCGCCGCAATGGGCTTCGCATGTTACTGTGCAGGATAAACGCGATACTGATCACCAAACCAATCAGCGATCCGATCAGCAGGTCAGTGAACACGATCGCAAGCAACGTGACGATGAAAGGAATGAATTGAGTGCGACCCTCATCCCACATGCGCCGGAATAGTTGCGGACTGGCCAATTCAATCCCAGTTACCAACAGAATCGCAGCAAGTGCAGAAAGTGGTATCAGGTTAAGAACATTGGGGAACAGCACGACGAAAACGAAGAAGAAAAGCCCATGGAATATTGCGGCCCTTTTCGTACGACTGTTGTTTTGAATATTGACAGAGCTGTGTACGACAAGCGATGTGATCGGCAATCCGCCCAACAAGCCTGATGTCGTATTACCAATTCCTTGTACGATCAATTCGCGATTGACAGGCGATCGACGGCGTTCTTTATCAATCTGGTCAACCGCTTGCAGGTTCAACATCGTTTCTAATGAGGCCACAATCGCAATGATAACGCCAGCGAAGTAGACCCGGCGATCATTCAGAAACGTAAAATCTGGTGACGTGACGAGCGCCCCTAAGCCTTCAGGGGTGCCCCAAGTCGGAACTTGTAAAAGGTGATCGCGACCGATGTCCCATGGCGCTCCAAACTGCTTAAATAGCACTTGAAGGGCAGCGCCGAATAATACGACAAAGATCCCCGCTGGAAGAAACCCGAGCCACTTCGGTCTTCGCGTTTGCCAAAATATCATCACTGCAACGGAAAGGATTCCGACAAACGTCGCTCCCACGTGATAGTCGCCGGTCAATTCTAATAACTCAGAAAACGTCGTCTCGCGGTCCGGTTGCCAGAACGACATCTCGCCTTCGGGGTTGGTGTCGTGACCAAAGATATGGGGAATCTGCTTTAAGATCAGAATCACACCTAGCGCCGCGATCAGCCCTTTGACCACGCCAGTGGGAATGAACGCGGATAAGTATCCGAATCTCGCAAGGCCGAAACCGATCTGCAGCAACCCTGCGATCACGACGGATAACAGCATCGCCTCAAACGATGGCAAAACCGCCAGCTGGACAATCAGGATTCCGATCAACCCAGGCGATGGCCCACTCACACTGGTCGACGAACCGCTGAGCGCGCCGATCAAAATTCCGCCCACCAATCCGGCGACGATGCCCGCAACAAGCGGTACGTTTAAAGACTCAGCGATCCCAAGGCTGGTCGGCACGGCGACAAGAAAGACGACAAGTCCGGCAAGTATGTCTTTGCTGAGCCCTTTTGAGGCAAAGATGGGATGGGACCACATAGCGGCGGTTAAGGAATACGTGGGTGGGGGGGCGCGAGAGGCAGAAACCGACTGGAATGCATCAACGCGATAACGCGTGCTGTTGGCGATGCGTCAATTCTACAATCCCCTTCTTTGCGAAACGAAGTAATTCCTGAAGCTGCTGATCGTCAAACGTCGCTTCTTCACCAGTCCCCTGGATTTCGATAAAGCGCCCTTTACCGGTCATCACGACGTTCATGTCGACATCGGCACGGCTGTCGAGTTGGTAATCAAGGTCCAACCAAACTTTGCCGTCGACCACACCGACACTCACGGCAGAGACACTGTCTTTTAGCGGGCCCCCCGACTTTGGAAGTCCCGACGCGTCGATCGCGTCGGGGATCGACGAAGCGATCGCGTCGGCCAAAGCGATATAGCCGCCCGTGATTGCAGCCGTGCGAGTTCCACCATCCGCCTGCAGGACGTCACAATCGACCGTCACACTGCGTTCCCCTAGCGCGACCAAATCGACGACGGCTCGCATACTGCGCCCGATCAAACGCTGAATCTCGGTCGTTCGACCGTCAACTTTCCCAGACCTTTCGCGCCCTTTTCGCGGCGAAGTGCTGTGCGGCAACATGTTGTATTCCGCCGTTACCCAACCCTTGCCACGCCCTTCCATCCACGGCGGAACGCTCTCTTGGATCGATGCCGTACAGAGGACAACCGTGTCGCCGCAGCGGTAAAGCACGCTGCCGGGCGATCCGGTCAGGTAATGCCGTGTGATCTCGATCGGACGAAGCATGTCGGCTGGACGCATGACTGAAACTTTTTCGGGAAAATTGTCGTGGATTTCGAAACCGATTGTCTACATTGTCAATCCAACGCGATGTACGCTGAAGGCGGCGAGCGGTTGAATCAGCAAGCAATCCAGTGTGGTCGTTAGACCAAATTTGATCTGCACAGATTTCCGCTGGTTTGCAACGATCGACGTTGGATGAGGGGTGGGCGGGCGAATTGCTAGGCGGCAAAGTCGTCCCCTACGCAAGCCGACCGAGCTTGGGAAATGACTCGCGGGAACGTCCGCGAGAAGTCTAAACGCTGGTGGGTTTGCCGAAAGGGGGCAAGCCATGGCGTGACTTGGGTAAGGTCGAGTTAAAAAGATTGTTGGCAAGCTAGCGATTGTGACGAATGAAGAATCTGATCGGTCGATCTGCGATGAACGTACGTAGATCCGACTGAAAACAGATTTTGGTTCGATTCACCCAATCGTTTGCATCGGCATTGACTGGGGCATCATGTGGGATCGAACTTGACCTGATTCTCGCCCAGGATGCCATTATCGGATGACGGTTTCACTCAAGATTTTTTGTGGCGATGGCGAAGTGGTACGATCGTTGCGAATCGGCAGCCGGCTGGACAAATATCGCCTGATTAAAAAGCTCGGCTACGGCGGGTTCGCAACCGTCTATTCGGCTTTAGATCAGATCGAAAATCGTCAAGTCGCGCTCAAAGTGCCGGAAGAAAAATATGTGGCCGACGCCGCGTCGCTGGAAGATTTGCAGCGCGAAGTCCGCATCATGGCCAAACTGGAACACGAGCATATTGTCCAACTAAAGGATGCTCGGTTTATCGACGGCCGATTCGTGATGGTGTTTCCACTGGGAATCGAATCACTCGACTCGCGCCTGCAACGACGCATGGGGCGCCAAACCGCAGTCGATTTCGCCCAGCAAATGGTTGCCGCTGTCGCCTTTGCTCACGGAAATAAGGTTTTGCATCGCGACATCAAGCCTGATAATTTTATCCTGTTTGCGAACAACCATCTCCGGCTGACTGATTTCGGGCTGGCTAAGATCCATCGCGGCCGATGCGACCACTCGGCCAGCGGTACGCTCGGTTACATGGCCCCCGAACAAGCGATGGGCAAACCGACGTTCCGCAGCGACGTGTTCAGCCTCGGGCTGGTGATGTACCGCATTTTCTCAGGTGAATTGCCGACTTATCCATTCGAAGCACCGCTGCCCGGAGCCGCTCGGGCCAAACGCATGCTCTCACCGGATTACTTGTCGCTGATCCGCAAGGCGATCGAACCGAACCCGACCAAACGGTTCCGCGATGCCGTGGCAATGCTCAATGCGATCAAGCAAATCCGCCAACCGTTGAAGGAAACGGCACGAACCACGACAGCCACTTCCAAACGGTCGTCTCGCCGTCGTTCAGCCGCATAGTACCTAGCATAAAGAGGGGGCAGGGCAATTGAGCGTCATCGATCGGGTTACATTATAATCAGTGCTCCTCGATGCCCCGCCTCGATACTCCCACCTCAAAAGTTGCCATGCGTTGCCGCCTGACCACCCTTCTGGCCCTTCCTGCATTTGCCGTTCTGCTCGGCCTGTTTGTACCCACCGTTGCATCATCCCAAGAATCGGACGCGGACGCCAAAAAGCAAATTCGCATCATCGTCTTCGGCGCTCACCCCGACGACGCAGAATACAAAGCCGGCGGATCGGCCGCGCTGTGGGCCAAAGCCGGCCACGCCGTCAAACTGGTCTCAGTCACCAATGGCGACATCGGCCACTGGGAAATGTCCGGCGGGCAACTCGCCAAACGTCGGACAGAGGAATCTGCACTCGTGGCCGAGCAACTGGGCGTTGAATCCCAGGTGCTCGACATTCACGACGGCGAACTCCTGCCCACACTCGAAAATCGACGCACGATCACTCGATTGATTCGCCAGTGGAAAGCCGACGTGGTGATCTGCCATCGCCCTTGGGATTATCACCCAGATCATCGCTATGTCGGCATCTTGGTGCAGGACGCCGCTTATATGGTTGCCGTTCCATTCTTCTGTCCCGATTCGCCGCCGCTGGATAAAAATCCCGTTTTCTTATATACCAGCGACGGCTTCCAAAAACCTTATGCTTTTAAAGCCGACATAGCTGTATCGATCGACGAAGTCTTTGAACAGAAAGTCGATGCATTGATGGCACTCGTTTCACAAACATTCGAAGGCGGGGCGCTGGGCAGTGCGGCAATCATGGCCGCCAATCCGCCAGCCGACAAGCCTGAAGCACGCCGAGAATGGCTTAGGAAACGATGGCACAATCGCCAAACCGCCGAAGCGGATCGGTTTCGCGATTCGCTCGTCAAATGGTATGGCCAAGACGCAGCCAAGGACGTGAAATATGCCGAAACATTCGAGATTTGCGAGTTCGGACGCCAGCCGACAGACCAGGAAGTCCGCGAACTGTTTCCGTTTTTGCCGAAACAGTAAACGGCTCCTTGGCTTACGATACAGCCCGTCTGACGCCAGGGCCTCGATTCAGAGCCCATGAATCGGATATGACATCGCAGTTTTCATGCCTCATTCAAACCATCGCTTCGCCACGACATGCAACCGCCAACCTTCGACACCGCCCAAAAGACGCTGCGCCAATCGACCTGCCTGGTCACGGGCGGTGGCGGCTTCATCGGCTCGCACATCGTCGATTTACTGCTACAAACCGGCTGCAAAGTTCGCGTGCTTGATAACTTCAGCACCGGATTCGAGCACAATCTGGCCCATGTCGCCGGCCACCCCGATTTCACGCTCATTCGCGGTGACTGCAGCGATCCAGCGACCGTTGACTCTACCGTGCAGGGCGTCGATTACATCTTCCACGAAGCAGCAATGGCCAGCGTCCCACGCAGCATCCGCGAACCCCAGCTCTGCAACGCCTGGTGTACCACCTCGACCGTCAACCTGCTTTCCGCAGCCCAAAAGCACGCAGTGCGTCGACTCGTTTTGGCCTCGACCAGCGCCGCTTACGGTAATTCGCCGTTTGTCGCCAAGCGGGAATCCGATCCGGTCGACCCGCTGTCGCCCTACGCCGCCGCCAAGCTGGCCGCGGAACAATATTGCCGCGCATTCACGACCGGCCAGGGCGTTGAAACCGTGATCTTGCGGTATTTCAACGTATTCGGCCCGCGCCAAGATCCCAAGAGCGAGTATAGCGCGGTGATTCCCAGGTTTGTATCGATGATTTTGTCGGGCGATTCTCCGATCATTTACGGCGACGGCCAGCAATCACGCGACTTCGTCTATGTCGGCGACGTGGCCCGAGCGAACTTGCAAGCCGCAGCACACCCGGGCATCGCTGGGCAGGTCTTCAACATCGGTCGAGGCGCCAGCACAACGCTGCTGCAGTTGCTCGACACTTTGACCGCAATCCTCGGCCGCACCATCGAACCGATCCACCAGGCGGCACGGATCGGCGATGTACGAGAATCGCTAGCAGACATCACGCAAGCCCGCCAGCAGCTAGGGTTTGCCCCCGAGACAACGGTCGGCCAGGGGTTGCGAACAAGCATCGAATACTACCAACAAACGGTCTAAAACGCTAGAAACAGCAGCAATTAAGCCATTTGTAACGAACCGATCGCTCCACTTTCCCGCTAGCACTTGCAAGACAGACGCAATCCGATAAACTTCGTCTCTCCAACGCGCACCCCTAGCTCAATTGGATAGAGCATCGGTCTACGGAACCGAAGGTTACTGGTTCGAACCCAGTGGGGTGTACTGTCCCTGTCGACATAAGTCCAGGTCGATACTCTAGTTATCGTGGCCTCTCTCGTGCCTGCGCGACCTGTCTTTTTTTCTGATATTTGATGTCGGAAACCTTCGGACAGGCTCATTTCGCCACGCCATGAAATCGATGCTCCAGCGTGTCGATGCCACATCAGCGGTCAGGCTGTCGTCACTTTCGACGGCAAGAATTCTACCTTTGGCAGCACGATTCTCCCGAGAGCATGGTTCGTTACCGCGCACTGCTCAACGAGTACCATGCAAACGGTATGCAAATGCCCGCGCAGCCATGTGCCCCGGCGGTGATCCCCACGTCTCAAAAGCCATTGTCACCGTCCATTAGGCTAAACGCCTTCGGCTGGGCCGACATGCCTGTCCACCGACTCCCTGAAATGCAAAAAAGTGAACCAAAACACAAAACCGTTCAACAGGTGCCAAACTCCGTGGCCCGTCAAAATATGATTGCCCGGCACACAGAGGATTCCCAAGAAATCGAGCCACCAAAACGCCCAAGCGACCACAAAACTCCACACCATCGCCCAAGCCCATGGCCCCAGTTTGCGGTCATAAATGCCGCGAATGATCACCAGGACCACCAAAGCGGCGAACATCGGACTAGCCAACACCGTTGAAATCGTCGAAAGCACCGTCAACGCGATCGCGGCAAAAACAACCAGCCAAATCACGGTCGCATTGCCGATCCACGGCGTCGCTCGATATTGCTGAAGCGCCGCGATACTAAGAATAAAAAAAAACATGCCACTTAAATCGAGCGTCTCGCCCAAAATCGTATTGGACGCGTGAAAGTACGCCGACGCTAAACCGGTCCACAGCGCCGACGCCCCCAGCAACCGCTCCAGCGGACGCTTGGCGACCACCAAAGTCGCCAAACCCGCAATGAAGGGCGAAATGTTAGTCCAAGTATCCGCCGGATGCTTGATCAAACCGGGCAGTGTCTCTTCGCAAAATTGCATTCTCGCTGGTTCAAACAGCCACGATAAATCCA
This sequence comes from Planctomycetaceae bacterium, assembly GCA_003506095.1. Lineage (GTDB taxonomy): Bacteria > Planctomycetota > Planctomycetia > Pirellulales > Pirellulaceae > UBA6163. The sequence continues at coordinate 13,839 of DNWZ01000180.1, forward strand.
TCAGCGATTCCATAAAAGATTAAAGTTAACCCGGGCTTAGTGACCCGAACCGGCGATTGTCGCAGTCCCGACTCCCTCCGCAACCCGGCGCGGTTGCTTCGAACCGTTTCCCGCCTACAAGTCGCAAAATACGTCAAACTCGCATCACTCATTTTACCGAAACAAAAAGAAGGACTTACTTCACCCGAGCGAACGATTCGCAGCAGTGAGAGGACGATGATCAACCACACCAACAGAGCCCGACGTCAGTTCTTGGCAGTGTTGGCCGGTGTGCCCCTGTTGATCGGTTGCAAGAACGGCATGAAGGTTCGCATGGATGGCAACGTCGCCACCAAAATCTTGTCCGACTACAACGTCGCCCCAGTCGGCCAACGAACCGTTGACGGCAATCCGTGTTCTTGCTCGAAAATCGCGATTATCGATATCGACGGCGTGCTGCTGAATCGCAACTTTCGAGGCATGGAATCGCTCGGCGAAAACCCAGTCGCCCTGTTTCGCGAAAAATTGACTGCCGCCGCGAAAGACCCTGCGATCCTCAGCGTCGTTCTGCGGATCAACAGTCCCGGCGGCAGCGTCACTGCGTCAGACCTGATGCGTCATGACCTGCAACAGTTTCGTCGCCAAACCGGCAAACCGGTTTTAGCCTCCATCATGGATGTCGGCGCTGGCGGAGCCTACTACATCGCGACCGCATCGGACATGATCTTTGCCCATCCTACATCTGTCGTCGGTGGCGTCGGCGTGGTGATCAATCTTTATAATATGTCGGACACGCTTGAACAGCAAAACATACAACCCACACCGATTCGCGCCGGTGACCATGTCGATATCGGTTCGCCAATAAAAAAATTGTCAAAAGACGCAGAAGCGATCATGCAAGAAATCGCAACGGAGTTTCACAATCGGTTTCGCGACGCCGTCACCGGATCACGCCCAAATGTCGAAGCAACGCTTCTCGACGGTCGCGTTTTTTCAGCCACGCATGCCCAAGAGCAAGGCCTGATCGACGGGGTCAATTACTTTGACGATGTTGTCGCCGAAGCGAAATCGCTGGCTGGTTCAGCCAGCGATGCCAAAGTGATCATGTTTCGCCGAAATAACGATCGAGCGATTACCGAGTTTGACATTTCCCCAAACTCGCCTTCGCCGATCGCCTCGATACCGATCAGCATTCCCGGGCTCGATCGAGCCAATTTGCCAAATTTTTTATACCTTTGGCAACCCGAACCGGGACTCGAAATTCGTGGCTATTGAGCCAATTTGCGACGAAATTTTCGCACCGAATCTTGCAACACCGGCGGCAGTTTAGAACGCAGCAGGTTGCGTCCTTCAAACCATCCAAACGGCTCTGCATAGACGACGTGAACTTCCACAAACAAACCGTCTTCAACTCCAGCCAGCTTGGTCACTTTTATCAGTGCGGCTAGATCGGTATAAGGATTCGCTTTGCCAAGCTGTAACGCTCCGTCATCCGCTTTCGAAATCGGATACCATCTAGCCGGAAAGTCGGCATCATCGAAAAGCGACGGCGACAGACGCAAAAACAGTTCGATGCTGTCATCCGTTTTTCGATAGCGTGAACTGGTCACGCCAGTCACAAACGCCTTATCCAAAACATTCGCGCCCATGATTCCATAGGCCCGGCCACTGCCATCGGGTTGATCCCCAAACTTCAAATCCCGCGCCTTCATTTCTGCTTCTGTCAAAGCCCGCGCGATTTCCGGCAAACCAGGCGTCTGCTTGGCTTCCGGGCCGGTCAAATCATCCATCAACTTCTTTTCTTCGATGTCATCGAGTTTACCATGCGCGACAAACCAAACATCCAACCGTTGTCGCTGGCCACCATTACCCAGTTTCGATAGCGGTTTCAACTCGAACACAAACGGGCTGACGACCGATGGCTTAAAGAAACGCTCTTCTTCCAAATTGCCCAAGATCGAGCGAACCGCCTGCATCTGCTGGTCCGACGTCATGCCATCACGCAATGTCGGCTGAAATTCCGGCAGCGACGCAGTCGCATCATCGCTCGCATCGGCAGTCTGGTTTGTTCCGCCAGGCGCCTGCGCGTTCACGGCAGACGATTCGCAATCCATGAACATCGCAGCCACGAATCCAAACAAGAGCGAGGTCAGGCGAAACGGCATTGTTTGCGAACGGATTCTATTCATACTATCCAACAATCGTGATCAGTGACGAATCGTCGATGCAAAGTCCACCGCGGATTGCACTTTGGATTGCATTTTACGTAATTCTAGTCGCCCAGACCACGACTGCAGGTCAAGTCGATCGGAAAACACGCATGCCACAATCTTTTTTGCAGACAAAGACGGATGCTAACCCGTGTCTCGTTCGTGCTCGTTCATAGGACCACCTTCAGGCGGATAACGCTGTTTTCCCGTCAACGCAGTCGATCCCACGCGCATCCCACCAATCCAAAGCCACCTGAAGACGGGACTACAATCGGAAACCCGAATGCGAGGCTGCGAACTTCTTACTCATCTATCGATTCCACCGAATCTTGTGTCAGTTCGTAACATACCGCTTCATTGGCGTTTCGTAAATAAAGTCGATTGCCAACCACCACCGGATGGTTCCATGTTTTGCCGTCGAGTGCGGAAAGCTTCGCTAGTTCACGATGTTCTTCGGGAGTCGACGCCAAAAGTATCAATTCGCCAGACTCGGCAATGACCAGCAGCAACCCCGAATCGCCTAGCAACAACACCTGGCCTTTTCCATAACGTCCCTTACGCCAACTGCGCGTACCATCTTTTAGATCCAGGCATGTAAAAATCGCACCGTCAAATCCATAAGCGTGGCCTTCATGAACGACAAAATCATTAAAATCCGGCTTCAAGCCTCGTGATGTCCAAACTTCGCTCGCTTCAAGGCCTTGATCAGTCGGCTTAAGCTCAATCAATCGCGACCCCGCATACTCGCTGGTGAACAGCATCCGCTGGGCATCAACGACCGCGGGCTGTACGGCACGGTAACCCGATATCTTAAACTCGTGATCCAACAAAACCTTGCCGGTCGCAGGGTCCAGGAACATCGCTCCACGACTTCCCAAAAACACCAATTGTTGTTGGTCAAAATAGGAGGTTAGTTGTAACGAACTATAAGAATCTTTATCGGCCGCCGCTGACCAGCGAACTTCGCCGGTCTCAGTATCAAATGCAATGATCCCCAGGTTGTCGTCGCCTGCCGCATGAATCACAACCAAATCATCCACGACCAGCGGAGAACAAGAAAAACCCCACATCGGCGGCGGCAACTCGGTCAAGTCGCGGATGTCTTTCTTCCAACGAATCGAACCATCAACCGCATCCAACTTAACCAGCCATCCTTCGGCTCCCATCGCGTAAACGGCGCCATTTGCGATCATCGGCGTGGCACGTGGTCCCAGCCCACCAAGTGCATCAAAAAATCGTGATACAATCTCCTGTGCCCAAACCTCGTGCCCCGTGTCGCCGTCATAACAGACGATCGCCTCCTGATCGCCCCGCTGTTCCTGAGTCACCAAGAACTTATCGGCGACGGCAAACGAGGACCACGCCGGTCCAAGCTTGTTTCGCCATCGTTCATGCGGTGGAAACTTTTCCCAATCAGACTCAAACGCCATCCCACGCTGGATGCCATCACGATTCGGGCCGCGAAACCCCGGCCATGCGGGATTCATGAAGCTTTCGGCCAACGGTTGTCCCGTGGCGTCCGTTGCATTGCTTGTCGATCGACTTGCCAGGAAAACATCTTCGGGTGTCGGACGCCAACGCCAATCAAAACCGAAACTGAAATCACCCCTTGCGCCGTCATTGGTCAGCAAAGTTGAAAACCCAGCAACCAGAAACGATGCAACCACGGCCACCCATGTCCGACGAAACGACAATATACCTGCGGTTACAATCAAGGTGATTGCAAACGCGGCAATGGTTGTCGGCAACGTCAACACGATGATCGGCGGCCCCAGCATCGTCGGATCAACCAACATCGCTGCGGTTGCAATCGCAGCGACGATACCCAAAAGGCCGACAAGCCTCTCTGTCCACCGAGCCCGCGAAAAAATCAACCACCAGACGAGAATTAAAATCGCCAACAAACCCGGAACAAAGGCCCCTACCATCCAAACCAGCGGTATCTCTGGAAACCATCCCGGGAAAAACCTAGCGACGATCATTAACGGAACAAGGAAAAGCGGAATCCAGATTCGTAGGCGTTGAAACTGATCTGGGCCTGTCGCTGAAGAATCATCCATTAAAATGCATTTTTGGTTTGAAGGCCTATGAAGTGAAAACCCATGCGTTGGAACCATTCGTTTCCGACAGATTTATCCAAGCCCGATACCGCCAACTAACCTCTTGAACACCCGAATTGGGTATACTTATGATCGGTCGCTCGACAAGGCGCTCTAGCCTAGCCGACCAATCAGCTTGGCAAATGTGGCGTTTTCAAACAGGCATTGCAATGAATCAATCACGAAATTTAATAAACACTCTTTTATACTTCGCCGCTTGTTTTGCGATCCCAACCGCAAGCCATGCCCAACTCGCCGCGACACAGCCAACGCTTGAATTGCCACCATCCAGCGGTGCTTGGATCAACAGCGAACCGATCAGCTTAGCGGGTATGCGTGGCAAGTCGATTGTCCTTTACTTTTTTGAAGAAGGTTGCCCCAGGTGCCGCGACAAATGGCCGTCGGTCATGGCCGCCAGTCAGCAAATGCAAGGCAAACCAGTGATGCTTGTCGCTGTCAATTCCGGCAACCCACCGACGACAGTCGCACGCTACGTTCGAGAAAACAATATCTCGATTCCCGTTATCGTCGATACAACGCGAACGCTGGAACAGGCCGCTGGCGTAGGGACGATCAGTCTGCAAAACATCTATCAAGCAGCCACGATCGGACCTCAAGGCTCCGTCCGACCCGCAAACGCTCAAGACTTGCTTTCATCGCTTCAGGAAGCTGCTGTTGAATCGACTTGGAACATCGACCCGGCAACCATACCGGCGGCTCTAATGCCACTTTGGCAACAAATTGAGTTTGGCAATTTCGCCGGGACGGGCAAGTTGGTCGCGAGGCGATTGCAAGACCGCAAGCCTGAGATCAAACAGGCAGCGGAAACTTTGAACGCGTACGCAAAACAACAAATTCAAGATCGTGTCGAACAAGCTGCCGAAGCGACGGCCAATGATAGCCAATGGCTCGCCTATCAAATCAAACAGAGTTTAAATACCGAGTTCGCCGGATATGAGCTTCCCGAAACACTTGCAAAAGAACTTGCCGAACTCGAGAAAGATGCATCGATAC
>DNWZ01000409.1 GCA_003506095.1 Planctomycetaceae bacterium
TCCAACTGAACCAAAATCCTTTCAAACACTGGACCATAATTCGCGATCCCCAAATCTTGCAAGCGGAAGATCACTTTCGTTGTCTGTTCTTCCGGCAAGAGGAACACGCGTCGCAGCGGCGGAGGCAACAAATCTAATAATGCAGCTTTTGCACTCGGTTGGGCATCACCGGGCAATGCATCGATCAATTTCGCGATCCCCAGCGGCGATCCCAACAGCGGTTCATCTCGCAACATCCGCTCGACTGAATCACTCACTTGGACCACTTCGGGCGACGATGTATCGACCGAATCGTTCCATGTCACGCGAATAAAGGCGGTTTCCAGCCCGCCAAACGCCTTATCAATGTGCCGCAACCACTTCGCCTCGTGACTGCGTTCAGGGATCGCGTTCAAAATCCGTTCATCGGGCTCCAGTCGCGACGTGATGACTGCGGTACCGATCGAAGCGAGAATCGCCAGCGCGGCAAATAGTTTTCGGCGACGAAGCACGACCAAGATAATTTTTGTCGCGTGGTCAAGATTCTTCTCGATCCAGCCTGATCCTTGGCCGCGATGGACACTGCGTCCCAGCGGCGTAAAACAGGCGAGCGGGATCGCGGCGATGATTGCCAAAAACGTAATTCCGACGCCCATGACACAGCACCATCCGAATTCGCGCACAACCTGGTGATGCGCGAAACTGAGCGACGCGAATCCGATCGCGGTGGTTAACGAAGTGAGAAAGCAGGCCGCGCCGACTTCATCCAACGCCCTGGCGACCGCCGCCCGAACCGGCATCCCGCTGGAACGATGAATACGAATCTGTGTCATCATATGTACGCCGTCGGTGAAACCGACCAGGCTGAGCAGGATGGGCACAACGACGTGATTAAACGGGTTGTCTTCGAAGTGCAAAAAGCGAATGCAGCCCATCGTCCAGAACACGCCCAAGGCCGGCGCGACCGCCGTGATCACGACCGCTGACGGCCCGCGAAACAGAATCGCTGCCAGCATCAGGATCACGCCATATGCGATGTACTGGAACTTGCGATCGTTGTCCTTGGACGCGGCGCTCATCACCAATCGGATCGGCATTTCACCTGTCACGCCGACGTCAAAATCGAGGTTGTGAGACCGCAGGACATCCTCAACCGTTTGTACCAACACGGTCGTGCAATCGGCGTTCTCGCGGACGAAAAACCAATCGACTTCGATCGACAACAGCATCGTGCGGCCGTCGCTGGACAGCAATTGTCCGGCGATCAACGGATTGTCCAGCGCCATCTGTTTTGCGGTATCAAAACGTCGCTGCGACGCGCGATGATCGGGCAGCGCCGGTTCACGCAATCCGAACAAGTTCAACGGTGGCGTTCGATCCATCCACATCACACTGCGAACCTGCGGCAAAGCCTCGACCGCTTCGACGGCTTGGCGAATTGCCAGAGCGGCGGTCGGTGTGAAGAAGTCGTCGCCATGGATCAGCAACATCAGCTCGCTGCCGAACAGCATCAGCGGCGTGACATCCGGTGGTGGACCGTTGGTACGAACGGCACGCTCGGGTCCGCCGCGCGATCGACCCGGCGCGTCGCGATTTCCGCCGCCGCGACCGCTCATGCCGCCCACTGACGAAGTCTCGGATTCCGCCGGCGCACCGACCAACAGGCCCGGATCGCGGTAACCGATCATCGCCAACGTGGTCATGATCACCACGACCGCCACCGACAATGCAGGTCGACGAGCAAATGTGCCTAACAACGAGTTTTCAGGCGCAAAAGCATGCTCGTCCGGGAGCGTTTGACTTCGAGATTCTGCGTGCGGATTAGTCAACAAAACCTCTTACTACTGGTCACAATCGGGTCGGACTTCGCGGCGTCACCTTTCGGCCCATTGAAGCGGTTCCTATAATCGGCGACTTATCAGAGTTGAACCGTTCTCACACGTGTCCCGCAAGTACCTCGAAGCGTCATGAAAATACACGAGTATCAGGGCAAGGAATTGTTCCGCGCCGCCGGAGTTCCGGTATTGCAAGGCCATGTTGCCCGGTCGCCCGAAGAAGCGGTCGCGGCATTCGAAAAGTTGGGTGGCGGCCTCGCCGTTATCAAGGCCCAAATCCACGCCGGTGGACGTGGCAAAGGGAACATTATCGACAATCCTTCGCAAAAAGGTGTTGTCCTGGTGCGATCGGCTGACGATGCTCGCAAAGCCGCTGAAGGCTTGCTGGGCAAGAAACTGGTCACGATCCAGACCGGTCCCGAAGGTCAAAAGGTAAACCAGATCTTCGTCGAACAGGGCTGCTCGATCGCCCGCGAACTGTACCTCGGTATCGTCTTGGACCGAGCGGCATCGATGCCGGTCTTGATGGTCAGCACCGAAGGTGGTGTGGAGATCGAGAAGGTCGCCGAAGAGACGCCAGAGCTGATCTTAAAGGAACACTTTGATCCGGCGATTGGGCTGGAAAGCTACCAAGTTCGCAAACTTTGCAAAAAGCTCGGGATCGAAGGCCCTGCGGCTCGTGCGGCCGATAAGTTCATGAAGGCGATTTGTCGGTTTTCGATCGATTACGATTGCTCGATGACGGAAATCAACCCGCTGGTGATCACGTCCGAAGGCGAAATGATCGCTTTGGACGCGAAGATTACGTTTGACGATAACGCAATGTTCCGCCATCCCAAACTGAAGGAATTGCGTGACTTGAGCGAAGAGGAGCCGAACGAGGTTCGCGCGGCCGATTCCGGGCTCAGCTACGTTCAACTGGAAGGCAACATCGGCTGTTTGGTCAATGGTGCCGGACTAGCGATGGCGACCATGGACATCATCAAGTACCACGGTGGCCAGCCGGCCAACTTCTTGGACGTCGGTGGTGGTGCCAACACGGCTCAGGTCACCGAAGCGTTCCGCATTCTGCTGGCCGACCCGAATTGCAAAGGCGTGTTGGTCAACATTTTCGGCGGTATCG
>DNWZ01000820.1 GCA_003506095.1 Planctomycetaceae bacterium
TACGATCGCCGACGGATGGTCCGCGACTCGTTGCTCGAACGCGTCATCGGCACTGCGGTCGAAATGTCCGACGCCCGTCGAATCGTCACTGGCGTCCTGATCGCCCACCAAGAACGCCACGGGGCGCTGGCTGGCAAAGTCGACGAGTCGATCCTATCGATGGGTGCCGACGACGCCGCCGCCGTGCAGATGTTTGCCGCGTTGATCTCCGGCGACCACGAATCGGCGCGACAGCAGTTTCCCAAGATGCTGACAGGCTTGCGACAAACCAGCCTCCTCTACATCCCGCTGTCGCGCGGCGGCGATCCCGTCAAAATCTTTTTCACGCGTCTTCGCCAGCGCATGCTGCACCATCTGTTGCACCGCATGCCGCGCCGAGGGCTGTTTGTCGAAGCGTGCCGAATGGTCGAAGCGGCGCGATTGATGGAACAACACAATCCGATCGGCACCGGAGCGGTCACGGAGTTCGATGGCCTGTTCCGAATCGGCTTCCGTTCGTTGGTCACGTCGCTGGTCGCGTCGGTCCGATCGTGGCCCGAAGCGCCCAAGAACAGCCGCACTCAAGAACTGATCTCGCTGCTGGAATCGTTAACCGAAACGATGCTGTCCAGTTGGTTGTCGCACAGCCAAACATTGCGACTTTCATCCTTAGAAACCGTCGCAGACGAAGGCAACTGGGAACAACTCGTTTCGTTCATCCGTCGTTATGGCGACCCGCTGTTCACGCAAGCGTTCTTAAAACTTTCAAACATTCGCGCGATCTTGCACCAAGGCGTCGCACACTGGATCACAACGGTCCTTGAATCGCACGAAGACATCAAACGAACCGCGCTGTTCGAAGATTTGGCTGGCGGCGACCTGTCGATGCGCGAAGCCGAACGCTGGTTAACGTTAGTATTCGAATCGATTCTTGATCATCATGCCGAGTTTCTCGATTACAACAGCACGACGACGCAAAGCGACCGCGGCGACTTGATTTATATGTTCCACGATTTCCTGCGGCTGCGAGTCCGATACGATCGCGTCGCCTGGAACTTGAAACCGGTTTTCTTAGCACATGAGATTTTGGTCCGCAGCCGGTTTGATAACGCGGCTGTGATTTGGCGACGCAGCCTATCCGAACGCATCGGCGCAAAGGCTGATATCTATGTGACCAAACTACGCAGCCTGCAACGCGAGTATGCGATGCGGATGCCGACGGTTGCCGATCGCATTCTAGAACGATTTGTCCAACCGATGACGATCGACCGCATGCGAGCGCTGATCGAACCGGCGGCGCGCGACGCCGAAGCGAACCGGTCCAGCGGAGCGTTCGATTTGTTGCAACGCGAAGCCGACCTGCTGACCCAGCATCCGACCGGTGTCGGGTTGGATATGCCAGCTTGGCTAGCGGCACTCGAAGAAGAAGTCGAAATGGTCGCTAAACGACACGGCGGGAACGAAGTCGACGTGATGTCGTTGGTCACCATGCCGATCCGACCGCTGGATCGCGAAGAATTAAAAGGGCAACTTAACGCTGCCCGCCGCCAAGGCCGCCGATTGCCCTACATGGGCAAGTAGACGTAAAGCGCCGAATCGTCAGACTTCTTTCCGGTTCATCAAATTAGCATGATTTCTCTTCCGATAGATCCAATCATGCAATAGCGAGCTGGACAGCCAAACAACCATCGTTCCATTGATCAACAAACATGCGAATACAGCGGGGCTCAATTTCAGCGAAGCCGGAAGGAACGGAATGATAAAAATAGACGGCATCGATGTGTAAACGAAATAATATTCATAAATCGGCGACAGTAATAAACCGCCAGTAAGCCCATCGAATCGATAGACACAGATTGTCAGCAGCATGTGAAAGCACAGAAAAGCGATTACAAACTTTTGCTTTGACCGTGTTTTGCGTACTAACTGATTTTGATCCGACGAGAAATCATCACTTTTGTCCGTCATCGCCCGAAACCGCCTCGGATTTTGGTGCCTCGATCAAGCGGATCAATATTTCATTTCGTCGCAAAAAACCGGGTGTGAAAGGTGGGTCGTATCCGGCTGCCTCAGCAATTGCTTCCCCTTCAAATCCTTTCGCGGTCATCCACTTGCGCAGTTTCTCCTCCTGCGATTTCGACACGGCAGTATCAAGGCGACCTGGAAAACGGACCACTGCGAATCGCCCACCCGCACGCTTCTGAATCGTCACGCCCTCTCTTTTGGGTTCAGGTATCCCCGCCTCCGCAACTTCCTTTGGCATGACAAAACCCATCGAAATCTGCGGTTGTTCCCCAGCACCTTCCATGAATACAGGCGTCGTCATCGCGATTTTCTGATTCGCCGCATTGTCGCCGCTGATGTATCGGAACAGTCTCATGAAACTGCCGTCTCGACCTTGAGCGTCCATCTCCGTACGTGTTGAAACAAGCATCAAATCCGGATACTTCCGAATCTCAAACGCGCCGTCGGACTCAATCACCTCGTACTCCGCCGACTCGTAACCGGCACGAGCTGTCATGGTCCAAGTCGCGACGCCAAGAAGCACCACGCTAAAAATTGCCACCAGATAAAACATTTTTTTTCGCATGATTCCCGCCTTTCGATTCGTCCCTATTTTTTTGACCGCTTCAGTATAGGCAACCGAACAGCTAGCCGTTGCAGCGATCACTTTTGAGACCACACCACCCTCCCCCCTGTCCCCTGTCCCCTGCCTCCTTTTCCTGTCTGGACAATGCTTGTCTAGACAAGCATTTTCGGTGCAGTTAAAGTCAGTCCGTGAAAATACAGTTTGGCAAACGTCCGTTCAACGTTAGGGCTGACCGGGGAAGCAAGCGAAATGAATAACGTCGAACTAGCCGTCCATTTCTTTGCCCAGATTGCAATCATCTTATTGGCTTGCCGTCTGGTGGGGCTGATTGCAAAGCGTTTCGGACAACCGCAAGTAGTCGCAGAGATGATTGCTGGTGTTTTGCTTGGGCCATCACTCTTCGGATTGTTTCTACCGGAAATTCAACAATGGATTTTCCCCTGGGATACGACTCAACAATCCAGAGACACCCAGAGCTATTTGTTTCCCGCATCGCAGTTGGGGTTAGCCCTATATATGTTTGTCGTCGGAATGGATTTCCGTACGGACATTATCCGCACGAATCTAAAGAGCTCGTTTGCGGTTTCCGTTGCGGGAATGGTAACGCCGTTTATTCTTGGTGCCGGCCTGGCCTGGTACTTTAAGAACTACAGCGACTTATTCCCTGCGAATGTCACAAACTCCGAAGCGATGCTGTTCTTGGGGGCTTCGATGTGCATCACCGCATTTCCGATGCTGGCCAGGATCATTCAATTCAAAGGACTTGGCGGCACAACCATGGGTACCGTCGCAATCGGTGCCGGTGCAATCGACGATGCGACCGCGTGGTGCCTGCTGGCGGTCGTCTTGGCAAGTTTCGACAACGACCTTTCGCTCGTGGTGGTCAACATCGCCGGCGGATTGGCTTACGTCGCTGTCTCATTGGGACTCATCCGCCCGCTGCTTGCAACAATCGAGGATCGATTTATCAATTCCGGCAAACTGTCGGAAGCCGGCTTGGTCGTCGCAATCGCTCTGATGGCGATAGGTGCGTGGTTCACCGATATGATCGGTTTGCATGCCGTTTTCGGAGCCTTCGTGATGGGGGCTTCGATGCCACGCAAGTTGATGTCGCCGCAATTGATTGAACGAATCGAACCGTTAGCTGTCGCTTTGTTGTTACCGCTGTTTTTCACCTATTCAGGACTCAACACGAAAATCGGCTTGTTGAACAACGCGCTGCTTTGGCAGTACTGCATCCTCGTTATGATCATTGCTGTCGCTGGCAAGGGCGTCGCCTGTTGGCTAGCTGCACTCGCAACCGGTTTGCCGAATCGCGAAGCAATGGGAATCGGTACCTTGATGAACTCTCGTGGCCTGATGGAATTGATCATCATCAACATCGGTCTACAGCGCGGGATCATCTCTGAAGAGTTGTTTGCGATTCTGGTGATCATGGCCGTCGCTACCACGCTGATGACTTCTCCGCTGTTTGAACGTTTGGTTGGCTCTGCACCAGCAAGCTCATCCGACAAAGCCGAATAAAACCGCATCTTTCGGTATGTTCACAGGCTAGCAGCTCAAGCCAGGTTTTCGACGTCTTTGCTGCGATCGTGGCACAGCGATTGCAGCGTCCTATGCGATCGCAGCGTCTGATGTTAGGCTCTGTGGGAACGCATTACCCGCAAAAGAAGCTATGAACGCGATAGGTCAAAACGGCACAACGGATCGTTGGGTCTCGACCCGATTTAAGAAAATTAAAATCATAATGGCGATCTGTGCCGGGGCGTTCATCGGTCTGGGAGTCTACACCTTTGGTTATGGCAAAGGGGCGAGCTACCTCAGCAATAACCCTTTGACATGTGTCAACTGTCATGTGATGCAAGATCACCTTGACGCATGGCAACATTCCAGCCACCACCATGTCGCAGTCTGTAACGATTGCCACCTACCCCATAACTTCATTGGTAAGTGGATGACGAAAGCCGATAACGGATTCTTTCATTCGTTGGCCTTCACGCTTGGTGACTACAAAAATCCGATCCAAATCAAACCGCGAAATCGACGGGTGACTCAGTGCACATGCGTGTCTTGCCACAAAGATTTCGTTCACGCGTTATTGCCGATCGACGAATCGCAAGGGATGCAAAACTGTGTTCACTGCCACGCCGACGTCGGTCATGCCCACCGTTAACATGCTGCCCCACACCCTCAGGTCCCCAAGAAAGGCGACTTCGACATGGCGACTGAAACAAAACACAGCCTCGGTTGGCTGGTATTGTTAACAGCGATCATTGCAGTGGCGACTTTGAGTGTCGTCGCTTTGCTGATTAGTATCTTCGAGCGAAAGCAAGAGGCACGCGTGCCCTTTTTGCGATTGACGGAAGTGAACGAGGTGAGCACCGCGCCAGAGCAGTGGGGTATCAATTTTCCGTCGCAGTATGAAAGCTACCTTCGGACTGTTGATACCGAAAGAACTCAGTTCGGCGGAAACCATGCGTTGCCGCCCAGCAAGTTAGAACAGGATCCGTGGTTAAGGCGGCTTTATGACGGTTATGCGTTCAGCGTCGATTATCGCGAAGCTCGCGGCCATGCATACATGTTGAGTGACCAGGAGGTGACCAAAAGACGAACCAACTTTGAACAGGCCGGCGCATGTTTGCACTGCCATTCATCGATCATACCAACGTATCGCCGCATCGGCATGGAAGAATTGGGCCAGGAAGTTACAGTTCACACACTCGGTGAAGATTTTAACGCTGAAGCGGTGATGGTTGGGTTCAAAAAAACCAGCCGAATGCCGTACGACGATCTGCATGCCGAACTGCGCAAGACTCCCGATAAAATGGAGTTGATTCGCGATGGCAAATCCACGCCAAACGATCCACATTTCGGTGACGCTCATCCGGTCTCATGCATCGACTGCCACGATCCCAATACCATGGCGATTCGTATCACTCGGCCAGGTTTTATGCAAGGAATCGCAAAGCTCGCAAGCAGTGACGATCCGCTTCCGCATTTACCAAGTATCCAAAAATGGCGACAATCAAACTCCGGCGAAACCTATAACCCGAATAAACACGCAACCCGGCAAGAAATGCGTTCGTTCGTTTGTGCGCAATGTCATGTCGAATACTACTGCGGCAAACAAATGGAGTTAACGATTCCCTGGGCCAATGGATTGAAAGCCGAAAACATCGAACAAGAATGGGAATCGACCCGATTTCCAGATGATGGTATGCCGTTTTACGACTATGTGCATGAGCAGACCGGAACGAAGGTTTTTAAAGCTCAACATCCCGAGTTCGAATTGTGGAGCCAGGGGATTCACGCTCGCGCCGGCGTGAGTTGCAGCGATTGTCATATGCCCTACGAAAGACAAGGAGCGATGAAAATCAGCAGCCACTGGGTGCGTAGCCCAATGCTGAATGTGAATAAAGCTTGCCAGACGTGCCACAACGTCCCTGAGCAGGAATTGAAAGACCGAGTGGAAACGATCCAAGAGCGAACGCGAGTATTGATCGACCGCGCGGCTGTCGCGATGACCGAAATGCTCGATGCAATTGTGGCGGCGCAACAAGCGGGTGCAACCCAAGAGCAACTGCAACCGATTCGCGATCTACAACGCAAGGCGATGTGGCGGCTGGATTACATCAGCAGTGAAAACTCAAAAGGCTTCCATGCCGATCAGGAATCGGCAAGCATCCTTGCGGAATCGATCGATTACAGCCGCCAAGCCGAAGCGGCCAGCTATCGGTTGTTCACCACAGTCAAACCTGAATCGCCCTGAGAAGCGCATGAAGGGGTGCCCATGACGCAAAAAAAATGGGAAATCGCAGCAAGCCATCCGGAAGGTGGGCTGCCAATCACGCCGTACAGCTGGATGCGAGTGGTTCAATCACCGCCATCACTGCAATCAGAATTCTCGCGCTGGATTGCCTAATCTTCACATCTTCATGGTGGATTCCGCTTGCCCATTGCGCAATAAGTCCTACCTTTCCAGTAAATAATGTCAGCATTGCGCACTTCTGATGCCCGCCGATGAACGAAGGCGAATGAAACTGCGGGTTCGCGCAGCATCGATTCGGCAAGTACTGCGCTAGACACCCAAAGGATGATCCGACTGTGGTTGCAAATTTGATTCTTACCGGCTGTCAAGACGTTCGGGTGGCAGGCGACTTGCAACGTCAGTTGATTGAACTGCTGTCCAAAGAAAACTTGTCCACGGTCCAGTGTGATGAGATCACAACAATGGATGCATCGACCATTCAATTACTGCTAGCCGCTAAAAAAGAATCTGGCAACCAATTCAATGTGAAAGCTTTGCCGACCAGCGATTGTGTGCGTTGGTTTGAGCTGGCAGGTGTATCCAGTCGCCTAATGCCGGCGACTGCATAGCGGTTCATCATACTTTTCATTTGGCTAAACATCTATCAAATTGAGGACTTTTGAATGGCAAAAACAGCTCTGGTTGTTGACGATTCCGTATCGATTCGACAAATGGTCACATTTACCCTTCAGTCAGCCGGTTTCACAACAATCGAAGGGGCAAACGGAGTCGAAGCCCTCGCCGCGACCGCAGACAAAACGGTTGATTTGGTCGTCACTGACTTGAATATGCCACAGATGGACGGAATCACATTGGTCAAGGAACTTCGAAAACGGCCAACATTCAAGTTCACTCCCATTCTTTTGCTGACCACCGAATCGCAAGACTCCAAAAAACAAGAAGGCAAGGCCGCAGGAGCAACGGGATGGATGGTTAAGCCATTTCAACCTGATCAGTTGCTAAGCGTTGTCAGTAAAGTTGTCAAGTAAGCAAGCCGCACGTACTTAACCGCGGGTATAGAAGGGAAGATGATATGCAGGTAGATCTGAATCGTTTTCGTGCTGCATTTTTCATCGAAGCGGATGAACATCTTCAGCATATGGAAGCTGCTTTATTGCAACTCGAGTCGGCCTCGGGCGATACGGAGTTGCTGAATACCATCTTTCGGGCGGCGCATACCATCAAAGGCGGTAGTACTACTTTTGGTATTGACGAAGTAGGAAAGTTTACACACGTACTCGAAAACCTGCTTGAACGTTTGAGAGACGGCGAATTGACCGCCAATAGTGAATTGGTTGAGCTTCTATTGAGCAGTGTGGATGTCATTTACGGTTTGGTTTCGAACGCCAAGGACAATACACCGTTGCCAGAAAACCTGCATGAGGTTTTCCTACAACTCCAACGCGTCAATGGTAAAGAGCCTGCCGTGGGCCAGGCCGCCAGTGCATTGGACGAACAATCAGCGGCGATCACTTCAGGGTCAAGAAACTTCCGCGTGAAATTGTTGCCAAGTCGCACCTTTTTTCATTTCGGACAAGATCCGCTGTTGTTGCTTCGCGAACTGAGCGAACTTGGTACTGTACTGCGGATTCACGTGGACGATTCACAATTGCCATCGCTGGCGGAAATGGATCCAGAGGCTTGCTACCTCAGTTGGGTCGTCGATCTGCAAACTGCCAATGACGAACAATCACTGCATGAAGTGTTCATGTTCCTCGATTCCGACAGCAAGTACGAGGTCGAGGAGATCGTCGTTGAAGGTAACGAACCTAATGATGAAGGCACCGCTGAACTCGCAATTGCAGTAACGGGCGATGCTTGCAATAACGATCCGACCATTTCAACGATCGGGCTAGGCAGTAACGCCGAATCCGCACAGACGCCACCAATACCCGCAGAGCCAAAACCAAAAAACGAAGCCGCAACACTGCGTTCAACCGGGGCACAAACCACCGCGGGTGAAATGGAAACGGTTCGCGTTGACCGCCAACGTCTAGACGATCTTATCAACCAGATTGGTGAGTTGGTGATTGGCGCGTCAATGGTCGAACAGGAAGTGAACGGAATTACGGGGGGGCGATCTCTTGAATCACTGGCAACACTCGGCAAGGTTGTTCGCGATCTGCAAGAAATGAGCCTCGGTTTGCGAATGGTGCCGATCGCGGCAACGTTCCAGAAAATGAACCGTGTTCTTCGCGATATCGCAAAGAAGGTTAACAAGAAAATCGATTTCATCACCGAAGGTGATGATACAGAGCTTGACAAAACGGTTGTCGATCAAATCAGCGATCCACTGATTCACATGGTTCGCAATGCCGCGGACCACGGAATCGAAACACCCCAAGAACGTATCGCCGCAGGTAAGTCTGAAGTCGGAAAGGTGCGATTGTGCGCGTTCCAGCAAGGTGGAAATGTCTATGTCGAATTGCATGACGATGGACGCGGGCTCAATCGTAAACGTATTTATGAGAAGGCGGTTGAAAAGGGACTGATCGCTCCCGATGCAATCTTATCGGATGCCGAAATCTGCAGCCTGATCTTTCAAGCCGGATTCTCGACGGCAAAAGAGGTTACCGATATTTCGGGCCGCGGAGTCGGAATGGACGTGGTACGGCGAAATGTCGAAGCCTTGCAAGGTAGTGTTAGCATTCGCTCCGAAGAGGGTAAAGGATCGGTTTTAACGGTCCGACTGCCCCTGACTCTCGCTATTCTAGACGGTTTACTGATTCGACTTTCGGACGAAGTTTTCGTCATTCCGTTGTTGACGGTTGTCGAATCGATTTGCGTACCACCGCGTGAAATTAAAACCATTGTTGGCTTTGGTGAAGTCATTCAATTGCGTGGCGAAGTGGTTCCGCTGTTGCGACTGCATCATCTGCTGGACACCAGCAAAAACGACGCGTTCCCAGATCAAAACTTGGTCGTAATTGTCGAAGACCAAGGGAGACGACTGGCATTGAAAGTCGACGAATTGTTGGGCCAACAGCAAGTTGTGATTAAGAACCTTGAGACCAATTTCCGAAAGGTTCCCGGCGTAGCCGGTGCCACGATTCTTGGCGATGGTCGTGTTGCGCTGATCCTGGATGTTTACGGCGTGTCGACGCTGGCCAGCAACGATCAAAAAACGATTTCTCTGGCGACATCTTCGACATCCAGGGGGGCAATCTAGCTGAACACCCACCCAACCACTGAAGCCACGTAACCATAAATAACAAGCACGTCCGAAACAGTGAGAACCAATTTTGACAGCAACATTTCAAAGAGAAGCTACGGCAGAGGCGACAGGTGATGAGGTTCATCAATTCCTGACCTTTGCCCTGGGCGACCAGGAATTCGGTATTGAAATTCTTCGGGTCCAGGAAATTAAAAATTTTACTCGCATCACGCCCATCCCAAATATGCCGTCATGCATCAAGGGTGTCATGAATCTGCGAGGGACAGTCGTTCCGATTGTTGATCTGCGAATCAAGTTCGCAATGGAAACGTCGGACTACAACCAGTTCACAGTCATCATCGTTGTGAATGTCGGTACGCGAATCATGGGCCTGATCGTCGACGCGGTTTCCGACGTCTTGAACGTTGAACCTACCGAGATCGAATCCGCACCCGACCTCGGGTCGATCGATACATCTTTTATAAGTGGGCTCGCTAAATCGGCCGACCGATTAGTCACTCTCTTGAATATCGAACAGTTACTCGGCGAACAGGCCGGCGTTGCAACCGCGTAATACGCGCTTGTGAACTTAGCCTCCACTGACAAATCAATCACAGATATCGAAAGTAAAAACCATGAAAAATAACAATTCCAAAACGAACGTTAAATCGACCAAGACAACACCAGCACCATCCGCTAAACGTGCCACAGCAGCCAAAAGTGCAATGCCAACAAAAAGGACCTCATCGGCGAAAGCAACGACACCGACGAAACGTTGGAACGTAAATGATGCCAAGCTCCAGGCGGTATCACGCAGCCAAGCGATTATCGAGTTTGAAGTGGATGGAACGATCATTACGGCGAACGAGAATTTCGTTAACGCGGTTGGTTACACCCTGCAAGAGATCGAAGGGAAGCACCACCGCATGTTTGTTGATTCGGCGTATGCAAACACATCCGACTATCGACAACTATGGGAACAGCTCGCCCGTGGCGAGTATGCATCGGGCGAGTTCCGTCGCATTCGAAAAGACGGCCGGGAGATCTGGATACAAGCGTCGTACAATCCCGTTTTCGATAATCATGGAAATGTTGTTCGAGTCGTAAAGTTTGCGACTGACATTACCGAACGAAAACTTCAAAATGCGGATTTCCAAGGTCAGTTGTCTGCGATTGGAAAATCACAGGCTGTGATTGAATTCGACATCGATGGCACGATTCGTAACGCGAATGAAAACTTCTTGCAAACAGTCGGATATTCTTTGGATGAGATCCAAGGGAAACACCACAGCTTGTTTGTTGAATCCGCGTATTCGCAAAGTGTAGAGTATCGCCAGTTTTGGGATGACCTTCGCGCTGGTAAATTTAAGTCGGCCGAATACAAACGTTTCGGCAAAAACGGAAGAGAAGTTTGGATCCAGGCGTCGTACAATCCGATTCTCGATCCCAATGGAAAGCCATTTAAAGTCGTTAAGTACGCGACAGACGTAACCGCCACGAAAATTAAAAATGCGGATTACGAAGGCCAACTCTCCGCGATCGATAAATCACAAGCGACAATCGAGTTTACCCTTGATGGTGTAATTCAAGGCGCTAACGCAAACTTCCTTGGTGCCGTTGGCTATTCGCTTGATGAAATTAAAGGCAAACACCACAGCATTTTTGTCGATCCACAGTACGCACAATCTGCCGAGTACCGTTTGTTCTGGGATGAACTGCGTTCCGGCCGGTTCCAAACCGCTCAGTACAAACGGTTTGGTAAGGCTGGGAAGGAGATTTGGATACAGGCTTCCTACAATCCGATCCTCGATCTCAACGGCAAACCATTCAAGGTCGTTAAGTACGCGACCGATATCACCGCGTCTAAGCTGATGGAGTTCCAGATCGCCGAGAAGGCCAAGTCAGACGCCGAAGCAGCCGATGCGTTGCAACGAAAGGCAAACGAAATCCTGACTGTTGCTAACAAGGTTGCTCAGCGAGATTATTCACAGGTTTTAACAGTTACGGGCGAGGATGTGATTGGTCGCTTGGGTGATGGTTTAGCGCATTTCTTTGAGGACAAGCAGTCACGTGAAATCGCAGATCAAGAGCGAACAGACCGCGAACGTAAACATGCAGAAGATCAGAGCCGCAAGGTTGCAATCGTGCTCGAAATTGTGAACGCGGTTGCGGACGGTAACTTTGATATCGACGTTCCCAATCTTGGGGATGACGCTGTTGGACAAGTCGCTTCGGCGCTAGAACAAGCGGTCAGCTCGATTCGCGATGCGCTTTCAGAAGTCCGTGAAGTTGCTGAGACGGTCTCCAATGCCGCTGAGCAATTGACACAAGCGTCACGCGAAATCGCCGCTGGCGCCCAAACCCAAGCATCCAGCTTAGAAGAAACAGCATCCAGTCTCGAAGAAATTACTTCGACAGTGAAGCAGAACACCGATAATGCTCAACAAGCTCGGCAACTAGCAACAGGTTCGCGTGACGTTGCAGAAAAAGGTGGCGATGTCGTCAGCAACGCCGTTCAAGCGATGGATGAAATCAATCAATCGTCAAAGAAGATTGCGGATATCATCACGACAATTGATGAAATCGCATTCCAAACCAATTTGCTCGCCCTGAATGCCGCGGTCGAAGCCGCTCGGGCTGGCGAGCAAGGACGCGGGTTTGCAGTGGTTGCCGCAGAAGTTCGAAACCTGGCACAGCGCAGCGCGAGTGCGGCCAAAGAGATCAAAACGCTGATTCAAGACTCCGTCGGTAAGGTTAAAAATGGTACCGACTTGGTTAACAAGTCTGGCGATACGCTCAGCGAGATCGTGAACTCGGTCAAGCGAGTGACTGACATCGTTGCCGAAATCGCGGCCGCCTCTAAAGAACAGCTCACCGGGGTGGAGCAGGTAAACAAGGCCGTTGCCCAGATGGATCGCGTGACGCAAGGCAATGCTTCGCAAACCGAGGAGATGTCGGGAACTGCGTCTTCACTGCTGTCTCATGCCAACCAACTGGGAGAGTTGGTCGGACGCTTTAAATTGCGTTCTACTCAATCGGCCAGCCGATCTTCACGCCATCAAGCCCCGGCGAGGTCCAACAGCAACAGTCGGGATCACCATTCACGACAGGTTGAATCACGCAACAGCGTCGGCCCAACCTTCAGGATGAGTGCAAGCGACAACTCCGGCGTGCTTGAGTTTTAAGTCAGAAATCGCTGCAAAAATCTCGTATCGATAGAACGAAAGATTACTGCAGCGGTGTGAAACCACTGCAAGAAATTGCGAACGCAGTGCAAGTCACTGCGTTCGCATGATCAAAAAGCCACAGTCCAAAAACGGTTTGTGTCTCTTTGCTTTTCAAACCCACCGTATCACCGCTTGAAAGCTTCCAAAGTGACGTCACTACTGGACATCTCGCTTACCGAACGCGATTTTAAAACAGTTCAGAAACTGATCTATCAGTTGGCTGGTATCTCGCTTGGCGACTCCAAGCAGGTCATGGTCCAGGGGCGTTTGTCAAAACGAATGCGTAAGCTGAACATCGATTGCTATGGTGAATACATAAAGTTTGTGCAGAGCGCTGAAGGGGCTGATGAAGTTACGAACTTTATCAATGCACTGACAACCAACAAAACCGAGTTTTTTCGCGAATCTCATCACTTCGATTTCCTTGCCAAAACGGCATTTCCGGAGATCGAGGAACGAGCCCGCTGCAGTGGCGAGCGGAAACTTCGCATTTGGTGCTCTGCCGCCTCAACGGGCGAAGAACCTTATACGATCGCGATGGCTGTTCGTCAGCACTTTTCAGCCGGACAAGGCTGGGATGTGCGAATTCTTGCGTCTGACATCGACACCGATGTCTTGCATACGGCCGAGACAGGCATTTACTCCCAAGAACGTCTTGACGACCTTCCGCCAGGGTTGCAAAAAAAATACTTCGAACGTGAAGCTCACGGCAACGAAACTTTTCGAGCTAAAGATACACTTCGTGAATTGATTACATTTCGTCGATTGAACCTGCATGATGACTCGTGGCCGATCAATACCACTTTCGATATTATTTTCTGTCGCAATGTTTTGATCTACTTTGACGCCCCCACACAGCAAAAGGTTGTCACTCATTTTGGGAAATATCTGCGTCAAGATGGCTATCTGATACTCGGGCATTCCGAATCGCTGCACGGAATGTCGGATCAATTCAATGCGTTAGGCATCACGGTTTATCGCAAGCTGACCGATCCGGCGCCTCTGCAAATGAATACCGCGTTCAGGCCGCAAACGGCTACACTTGCCGCACCAGCAAAACGATTCCCTGCGGCGATCGAGGCCCCTCGTGGCGATCACGGGTATCGAAAGAACAGTGCCCCGGCAAAGGAAACGCAAGCTGAATCCGACTGCGACGTTAAGCATTCGATCATTGTCGGCGATGTCCTTGTCAGCGATAAACCGGTATGGATCACAACCTTGCTCGGGTCGTGCGTTGCCGTTTGTCTCTATGACGAAGCAGCCGGTATTGCTGGAATGAATCACTTTATGTTGCCAGCACCACGCGAATCCTCGACCGTTTGCAATCGATACGGTGTCCACTCAATGGAACTATTGATCAATTCACTGATGGCTCATGGGGCCGACCGTCGACGCCTGAAGGCAAAAGTGTTTGGCGGATGCTCGGCTGAACATAGCGATTTCCCGCATATCGGCGTCAGTAATGTCGACTTCGCATCCAACTTTCTTAAAGTAGAAGGGATACCCGTCATTGCTCAATTCACGAATCAGGGAACGGGGATGTATATCGAGTTTCATACCTTAAGTCAAAAGGTTCGTGTGCGATTGCTTGACCGTAAAACGACCGAGGTTGTTTCCAGAGATGAACAGACCAAGGCGGTTACGGTTCAGGCGTCTATCGATAGAACAGCAGACGTAACACTTTTTGAAAATGCATACTAATGGGTAAAATACGAGTTCTAGTCGTCGACGATTCGGCATTGATGAGGCAACTGGTCACGGAAATCCTGCAGTCCGATCCGGGCATCGAAGTCATTGGGACGGCGGGTGATCCGTTCGTTGCCAAGGATAAAATTCTTGCGCTCAATCCAGACGTTCTTACACTGGACGTTGAAATGCCACGGATGGACGGATTATCATTTCTCGAAAAGTTAATGGCCGGCCGGCCGATGCCTGTCGTGATGCTATCCTCCCTGACCGAGAAGGGATGCCAGACGACAATGCGAGCATTGGAGCTAGGTGCGGTTGACTTTGTCACCAAACCGAAACTGGACGTCGTTACCGGAATGGATGCGATTGCGCGGGAGATCGTTGATAAGGTCAAGGCTGCGTCAGTCGCACGCGTGCAGCGCGCTTTGGCAAGATCCGATCGCCAACTCTACGACGGCCCTAAGCCCAATGCGACCAATGCATTGATTACCAGCACGCATAAGGTGATCGCAATTGGTGCATCGACGGGCGGTACAGAAGCGCTGATGGAGTTGTTGACGCAGTTTCCATCGGATGCACCTGGTGCAGTGGTTGTCATTCATATGCCAGAAGGTTTTACAGCCTCGTACGCCGAAAGACTCGACCGCCACTGTCGTGTCCGTGTGAAGGAAGCGGAAAATGGAGACCGAATCCTTCCGGGGCATGTTCTACTTGCACCGGGAAACTTCCAGCTAGCGGTTCAGAGAAGTGGCGCAACTTATTCGGTTCGCGTCTATTCCGCTCCGCCGGTAAGCCGCCATCGCCCCAGTGTTGATGTGTTGTTCCAATCCTGTGCGGAGGTTTTAGGCAGCAACTGTGTTGGTGTGATCCTGACAGGCATGGGCAACGATGGCGCCGACGGTCTTTCGGAAATGCACAATCAAGGCGCATTCACGATCGCCCAAGACGAGGCAACCTGCGTTGTTTTTGGTATGCCGAAAGAAGCAATCGCTAAAGGTGGCGTTGACGAAGTGTTGCCACTGAAACGGATTGCAACAATCGCATTGGAAGCGGCAAGATGCGAAATCTTGAGCAAGTAATTTTCGATATTCTCCAAAACTAAAATGATTACTAAAACCTCGATCAATGACCTCCGGCGTCTTGGGTGTGACAGTTCGTCAACGGTTTGTGCTAAAGTCGCAGTGCTGCTTCGGCGTTTTGCAAGTTACTTGGACGGCCAACATGCTCCAGCGGATGCGGCCCCATACTTCTCAACCGTTTGCGAAGCGTCAATCGACGTTCAATCGACTGATTCGATTGATCCAACCAGCGACCAACCGAACGATCCACAGCTTGCAAGCCAACGATTCGAGACCGAAGTTGAATTGCTGACACTCGGTAAAATTGTCGCGGTTTTGGAACGCCAACTCAAAGATGTCAATCATGATATTGAAAAATCGGTGATCGGAATATCACAAGGTTTCCAGGGTATGGCTAGGCAGGCCCAAGCCGCCGTAAACGTGGTGGGCAGTGTCGCGGCTGATGAAGACGGCGGAATCGGGAAAATTTCCGAGATGCAAACCGTGATCAACCGCCTTGTCAGTCACATGAATGAATCTTGTGAATCACTCGGAGACGCGTCGCACCGACTATCGGATATGGAAGGTCGGTTGGACGGCGTTGAAACGGTCTTATCAGGCATCGAAGAGATCGCGGCTAGATCAAGACTGATGGCGCTCAATGGTCAAATCGAGGCGGGACGGTTAGGCGCCGCTGGTGCGGCTTTCGCGGTGGTCGCTTCAGAGACCAAGCAGTTGTCACAGCATGCAGCAGATACCAGCAGCCGCGCGCAAGGACTTTTATCAGAGCTATCCGACGATATCACGTCGACCACCAAAGATCTCAGCTCGCGATCGAAAACGGATGCGTCTCGACTGTTAGATTCTAAGCAAGAGGCAGAGGCGATTCTGATCTATATCGAAGAAAATCATTCAAAGATGATGAAAGTTTTAAACGATACTGGGTCAATTAGTCGCGAATTGCAAAGCAGCATCTCGCGCGCGGTAATTTCATTGCAATTTCAAGACCGCGTTAGCCAGCGGATGGAACACGTCATCAATTCGCTGAAACTGATTTGTGATCGCGTACGCGATCGAGGTGATGACCAGTACGATTGGATTGCGGAAGAACGTTCGCAGGTTATTCTGAGTGAACTGTCCAAGGGCTACACGATGGACGCAGAGCGTCTTGCATTGACCGGGGCGGAATCGCAGGCCGGTTCATCCGGCGACAGTTTTGACGTTGAATTGTTCTGAAAGCAATGTCTTACGTCTTGTTCCGCTTTCGCTGGTCTCGCGGGCGGATAATGTCAGTCGCTAGACCGAGAACGCCGAATAGACGAATCACATAGTAGTTCGGATCCAGCTCCCACCAGCGATGTTGGACCGACGCACTCGATGGGTCGGCGTGGTGGTTGTTATGCCACCCTTCGCCAGCGGTCAGTAGCGATACAAACCAATTATTTCTGCTGTCATCTCCGGTATCATAGTTTTGATAACCAAAAACGTGTGAAAGCGAATTGACGCTCCATGTGATGTGCCAAACCCAAACGGTACGAGCGACGACGCCCCATAAAACGACGCTTGACGTTACTCGCAAAGCTTCCGCGTCAAATCCGTACCAAGCCACTGCTATCAACGCGGCGATAGCTGTGTAGATGGCTGCGTGTGCGAAAAAAAACACCCCTGCAGGGCTTGGTAATTTTTCGATCCAGCGATAATACGGATCGGACAAAACGTCGCGAGCAAACTTCTCAAACATCGAAAACGTTTGTAAACGACTGCGACTCTCATAGACCAACCAATTAACGTGTGCCCACAAGAACGTCACTCGCGGTGTATGTGGATCATCCTGCTCGTCTGAATGCACGTGATGCCGCCGATGCCAGGCGACCCACTGGGCCGGTGTTTCTTGCGCTGCGCACATTGCGAAAGTTACAAGCGTACGCTCGAACCACTTCGGGCAACGAAAACTCTTATGCGCTAGCAATCGATGATATCCGATCGGTATTGCAAGTTGACCGAAAACAATCACACCTGCAATGAACGCCGCGACGCCAATCCAGGTGAAAAAATAGGGTACGAAAACCAACAAAGTTACGATATGCAGAGATACAAAGAAGACTACATAATCCCAACGAATGCGCCGATCGGTGCCCGCTTTGGGCGGTTGCGACTTTAAATCTCTGCCTGTTGTGGGTTCGTCGGCTTTTTCCAATTCCAAAACGCTTGCGCTCATAATCAATCGTTAGTTCAAAGGTGTTCATGCGCAACCATCGCGGGTATTTTCTGCGATTGATTGACCAATGCGGCCCTGTTAGACCGCATATCGTACAGTAGCGATACCCTTCTAGGGATTACCAAACAGACGTCCCCGCGGATTTTAATTTACGACCATCGACACGATGCAAAGAATCGGCAAAACTTTGCAAGCCCGAATCAGTTACGCAGCCCCCCCTGGCGGTGATGCCAGCGACGGTTCGAAGAATGCGGTTATTGCGGGATGCTTACAACTGAACTCTCGCCGAGTTCAGCAAGTGCTCGATGAATGGCTCTGGTTACATCGTTAAGCGGGTTTGTGCCACCGACGCTGTGACGTGAATTGATCAACACTGCAAAGCTTCGTCCATCGCTGCGACGAGTCAGTTCCGTTGACGTTCCAGGAAGCGATCCATTGTGCCAGACAGTGTGAAAGCCATCCTTGCCCGGACGAATCGTAAACCCGAGGCCGTAATAAGAATCCTTGTCGCCCTGTTCGCCGTCGGGTCGAAGCAACATCGATCCGATGGTTTCCGGACGAAGGACCCAGCTCAGTTTATCCTTTGCCGCCTTTGGCTCAAGGCCAATCGCATCAATAAACCGGACCAAGTCTTCGGCAGTGGCGATCCAGCCGCCATGCGCATCCATTGCTTCTAAACACCATGTCCCGTACGGGATGGGAACGAATTGGTCCAAATCGCCCGCAAATACCGACTTGCCTTCACCTGGGTGGTAGTACTGAACCTCGTTCGCTTGCCGGCCGGCAAGGCGAGTCTTTCCAAGGGTTATTGACTTGATGTCTAGCGGTTGAAAAATTTGGGTTTGAACAAAAACGTCATAATCCTGGCCAGACAGTTTTTCGATCACACGGCCAAGCAAACAATATCCATAATTCGAATAGGCGTATTGTTTGCCAGGATCGAAATCCAGCGGTTGTGACTGCATCCCGCGAATCACCTCCTTTGGCATTGCGGGCGGCTCGCAATTACACAACTGCGCCCAGTGCACGGATCGAAACATCGGATCAAACGACTTATCGCGATCCCATCCACCACGATGTTGCAACAGATGTTTGATCGTTACATCCTTCAATCGACGATCTGGCGGCGGTGAGTTTTCAACCGATTCAGGCGCATCAAGGATATCGAATACTCGATCATCCAACTGCAACTTGCCCAAATCAACCAAACGGAGGATTGCGACTGCGGTTATCGGTTTTGAAATGCTTGCGATACGAAAACGGCTTGAGGGCAACACCGCTTCAGCTGCGTCGCGATTCGCATAACCATATCCGCGAGAGTGAATCAAACGTCCGTTTTCAGAAATCGCAATCGAGATGCCGGGCAAATCATGCTTGTCGATCAGGCCGAGGATTGCATCGTCCAAGCCGGCCAGCGTTTCGATCGACTTACCCGTTACAGGGATCTCGCGAACCGGATGATCACCGTTGGCAACTTCAGAAAGGAACGCATTCGTCAGTAAAATAGAGAAAATTATAAAGCCGCGCATTTGCCGATTCATTTAAAGCGTAAGTAACGGACCACGGCAATTTTCGCCGCTGATCATCGGATTGCAAGCAGATATTCCTGACGCGTTGTACCTTCATTGCGAGCCACACGCATAAAAAGGGTATTGCCAACGATGGACGGCGTTGCGAACGCTTCATCACCCAATTTTCCACGTCCACGGGAAAAGAACGATTTGGGTGTCGCTTCGAACGCGAATGCATCACATGCTTCGTTAAACACGTGAATGGTTGTGCCGACCAGAATCGGCGAACTGCTGTAGTTTCCGCCAAGCCGCTCGCGCCACATCGTTTCACCGTCGGCAGCCCGCCAGCAATACGCGACTCCTTGATCGGTGACAGCGTAGATATGACCGTCGTAACAGAGCATCGATTGTTCGTAACACTTTTGGTTATTCTGCCAGACAACCTTACTCGAGCCATCGGCACGGATGGCGACGGTTTGTGACTGCGGGAACCCGCCGCTCGCATACACATTTTGGTCGTCCCAAACGACGGTTCCGCAAGTTGCCATTGCGGTTCCAGGGGCAGACCAAATCAATTCACCCGTTTCGGGGTTATAACTCATCACCTGTGCTTGACCACTGACCAACAGTTGATCGCGACCGTTGATTTTGGCAACGATCGGCGACGAAAAGCTGGTCGAATTCGGACGCTCGATCCGCCAAACCGCTTCGCCCGTGTCCAGTGCGACCGCAGTCATGAATGCGGGCCCATCAAATTCGCCAATGATGATAGCGGTGTTCTTATAGATCACCGGCGACGCGGCATATCCATACTTAAATCGATCCGGGTAATAACGACCAAGCGATTTTCGCCAAAGCTGTTTACCGTCTGGCGAGTAAGCTGAAACCCAAAGTGCATCGGAATTGTAGAAGGTCACGATCACACGCTGGCCATCAAAAGCCGCCGACGAACTCGCTTCGGTATTCTTTCGGTGGTTCTCTTTAGGCAATCCGCCTTGATGCACCAATTGCGTCCACCGAAGTTTTCCGTTTCGACGCTCAAACGCTAGCAGCGATTGTGTGCCGGCTTTTATATCCGCGGTTGTCAAGTAAATCGAATCATCTGTGACAATCGGCGAACTGTGGCCACGGCCTGGAACCGCTGTTTGCCACGCGATGTTCTCGCGACTGAGCACCGTCTGTTTAAAATCGGCAGTCGCAGAAATGTTGTTGCCATTGGGTCCACGCCAAGTCCACCAAGCGGTTTGTGAGCCAGGGCGAGCGCCGGCGACGCTTGCCTCAGCGGTGCCCGCCTGCGTTGATAAGCCGCCTAGCATCGATAACGCTGTCGCGCCGCTTGTGGCAACGCCGCCTAAAAACGTTCGTCTGCGAAGCGGCATACGATGCGGCGGGTCAAAACGAAGCGCGTTGGATCTATCTTCTGACGAATCATTCATTTTCCGAAACCTAAAATAATGTTAGAGCCTATCCAAAATCAAAGCCCAGAGCTTGCGTGCAAAACGTTTCGCGCCGCCTCGTAATCGGAGTCGTTTTGGAAAAATCGCCTAGGCAACAAAACCACTTGCTTCAGTTGCCCGCTTAACAGGCACTGGATCGATTGATCGTCTGATTCAATCTTGATAAAGGCGTTTTTGAGGTAGGCAAAGGAACCGATCGTGCTGTTGAGTATCACATTGTCCTTTGCAACCCATCCGGAAAGCTTTGTGATTTCTGCATTGGTCATTTTACGATGTCGAAGGTAGGCCGTCATTCCTCTTATTACAACTAGAAGGAAGGGCAGCGATATCATGGCGACAAGGAAGAAAAGACCAACCGAGTCAAAATCCTGGAAAATCGAATGCATCGCAAACGGCAGTACGATCGCGATTGACAGCAGTAAAAGATTCGCGATGAAAAATATTCGAATCTGTCGCTTGTAAACAAGAGTGCGAGTAAGGTCGGTTCGTAACACCGTACCGCCGAATGCGACCCCATTCTCGGGCGGTTGAATCAATGCAAGTGGTTGGCCAGTGACCAATCGCGGGTCCTCTGCCACTGTGATCGCTGGTACCAGCGGACGTTCGATCGCAAGCTGCTCCAGCCTTGCGGTAACTCGCTCGAAATCGTCTGCGTGAAAAAGATGCTTCGGCAAAACCGATATGAACAGCATTCTCGCATCGACCGTAATGCCGATCGCGTCGGGGCATAGACGGACGCCGGTCAGCGAATCGATCGGCGTGATGCTGTGGTAGTGCATGTATCGCAGTTCGAGGGTTTCATTGTCCATTCTTCCACGCAGAGGGCCGATGATTCGTGGTGATATCTTCAGGATTCGCCTAGCGTAGTATCCACCTTTTTGGCGTGACAAAATCCACAGCGGAAACAAGATTAAGGCAGGAAAAACCATGAACGACAAGAAAAACAGATTCAACGTCAACGCCGCCATGGTTCGCGGTGCAGGGTTCAGCCAAGCAATCGACACGAGGAAAATTGTGAATATCGCGAATCCGGCTACTCCAAAAAAAAGCATCGCTCTTGCGATTCGCGTTCCTCGTTCGTTTCGTCCTAGCGCCATGATGTCACTGCGATGCACCAAACCATCAAAATGAATCGGCTCTACAATCGGCCGTGGCGGGTGCGAATCGGCGGCGACCGGAACGGCGGGTGAATAGGGATTGATTTCCAAGTTTCTGTCGCGGTTCGCTAGCGGTTATGACTGGATGGTGGCCAGGTCCGCAAAGCGGTCTTTCACTGGCCAGTGCGGCTGATCATAATAGCGTAAATCGGCCTGACCATCTTGCCGTCCCTCCGCTCCTGGATTCCTGCCCATGCCGCTACTGAATCGATTGACTTTCTCAAGCCAGATTTTCGTCATTCTGGCACTTGCAATCGTTGGCAGCGATGCAATTGCAGCCGACCAGAAACCGCCAGACTTTTCTGCTGGTGGCGTTGCTTTTTTGCAAAAGCACTGCGTTGCTTGCCACGCTGGCGACGATCCCGCGGCCGAAATGTCGCTGCAGTCTTTTCGCGATTCGGATTCAATTGTCAAGCAGCGAAAGGTCTGGGATGCAGTGTTGAGGGTCATCAACGCTGGCGAAATGCCGCCGGACGATCGACCGCAACCGAGCCAAGATGAAACCGACGCGTTCGTTCAGTTGATTCGCGGCGTATTCGATCATGCCGATCGAAATGCCAAGCCGGACCCTGGGCGGGTGACGATGCGAAGACTCAATCGCAGCGAGTATCGGAACACGATTCGTGATTTGATCGGTATCGACTTCGACCCGACAACCGACTTTCCATCGGACGACATCGGCTATGGATTCGATAACATTGGTGACGTATTGTCCATTTCGCCAGTCTTGATGGAGCGATATTTGGCGGCGGCGGAAAGTATCATGGGGCGAGCGATCGTACCCAATCCGCCTGCGGTGATCAAACGGCACTTGGGGTCGACTTATACAGAGCCGGCGTCAGGTGAATCTGCTTCATTGATCGTCAATGGTTATCGGCCGATGCGGTCCAGCGGCGAACGCTCGATCGATGTCGGGCCGGTGAATACATCTTATAAGTGGGCCGACGATGGGGATTATAAGTTTCGCACAAAGGTTTATAAAGAATCTGGAAACGATCAACCGTTGAAGGTTACGGTCCTAGTCAGCGGCAAGGATTTGAGCGATTCGTCGCCAGCGGACCAGCTTGATAAGTTGGCGGGAAACGTGCCGCGACCTGCGAAGATCCTAAAGACGTTTGAAGTGACTGCGACCGAGGCGGGAAAAGCTGAAGTTTTGGAAGTCGATGTTCCGGCGATGAAGGGACGTGAGCGGATGTTGGTCGCGATCGATAAGGTGTCGACAGACCAGCCGCAAACGACGTTATGGATCGAGCATTTGGCGCTCGATGGACCTCTGGATACCAGACCGGCCAGCCAGCGAAAGCTGTTGGCGACCGATGGTTCGCGTCCGGCCGTTGAGCAGACGGAAGATGTGCTGCGACGTTTTCTGCGACGCGCATTTCGACGGCCTCCGCATCCCGATGAGGTCCAGCGGCTGGAAAGGCTGGTTTCTGATGCGATCAGCGGCGGCGAGTCGTGGGAATCGAGTCTACAGATGGCGATGCAAGCGGCGATTTGTTCACCGAAGTTTCTGTTCCGTGTTGAATTGGATTCGAACCCAAGCGATACCAGCTCGCGACCTCTGGATGATTTTCAGCTCGCATCGCGACTGTCGTACTTCATCTGGAACACGATGCCCGATGACGAGTTGCTGGACATCGCAGAGAGGGGCGAGTTGACGGCAAAGTTAGATGGACAAGTAAAGCGAATGCTGGCCGATGAACGTTCGGTCGCATTTGTCGACAGTTTCGCGATGCAATGGTTGCAATTGCGACGGATCGATTCGATCGCTCCCGATAACGCCCGGTTTCCGAGTTTTGGTCCGGCGTTGCGATCGGCGATGGTTCGTGAAACAGAAATGTTGTTCGATACAGTGGTCAAAGAAGATCGCAGCATCCTGGATTTGATTGCGGCGGATTTCACCTATTTGAACGAGCCGCTCGCGAAACATTATGGAATCGTCGATACGCTAGGCAATTTGCAAGGCGAGCCGGAATTGCGTTCTGGTGGCGAAAAGATCAATGGCGAAGCGTTTGTTCGAGTATCGCTAAGCGATTCCGTTCGTGGAGGATTGTTGACGCAGGCAAGTATGTTGACCGTAACGTCGAACCCGACAAGAACGTCGCCCGTCAAACGCGGCCGCTGGGTGCTAGAACAATTGCTCGGAGCGCCGCCCCCTCCGCCACCGCCCAATGTGCCAGAATTGGAAGAAGAAGTGGCTGGCAAGACTGCTGGGTCGCTCCGGGAGCGATTGGAGGAACACCGCAAAAACCCGGCTTGTGCTAACTGTCACGCAAAGATGGATCCGATTGGTTTTGCCTTGGAAAACTTTGATGCGATCGGCGCATTTCGGACGCGTGACGGTGATTACGAAATTGACGCCAGCGGCGAGTTTGGCGATGGCACGAAGGTGAACGGCCCGAAAGAGCTGCGGAAGTTGATATTTGATCGTAAGGATGATTTCACGCGATGCTTGGTTGAAAAAATGTTAACCTATGCGGTCGGTCGTGGAATCGAGTATTATGACAGGCCAGTTGTGGAACGAATCGTGAAAGAAATGCCGGCCAGTGATTATAAGTTTTCGGCTCTAGTAACCAAGATTGTAAAGAGTGAAGCATTTTTGCAGCGTCGCGGCTTATAGTGGCATAGGCCTCCAGCCTGTGAAGTGAACAAATAACAGAATGGAATCCTATATCCTTAGGGGAGTTTAAATATGTTGATACCGTCAAGACCGATCTCGCGTCGTACCGTTCTGCGTGGCTTGGGCGTTACGCTCGCATTGCCTTGGTTAGAAGCAATGGGGCCACTGCAATCTTGGGCCGCTGGCGAGGACCCGAAAACCGTCGCGCCAAACCGAATGGCGTTTTTGTACACGCCCAACGGTAAAAACATGGCCGACTGGACACCTTCGACCGAAGGGACCGGCTTCGAACTGACGCCGATCTTGCAACCGCTCGGCGCGGTACGAAATAAGTTTTCGATCTTGTCCGGATTAACCGCGGATAAAGCGAGACCGCACGGCGATGGCGGCGGCGACCACGCACGAGCCCTGGGTGCTTTTTTGACCGGGGTTCAACCAAACAAGACTGATGGCCTGGATATTCGCAGCGGCGTGTCGGTCGATCAAGTCGCTGCATCTCGCATCGGCGACAAAACACGATTGGCGTCTCTTGAAATCGGCACTGAACAAGGGGCGATGGCTGGCAATTGCGACTCCGGATACAGCTGTGTCTATTCATCGACCATGTCGTGGCGTTCGGCGACGCAGCCATTACCCAAAGAGGTAAACCCAAAATTGGTGTTCGAGCGAATGTTCACTTCGAGCAACGATCCCTCTCGAGCGGCCCGAAACGCGCGTCGAAAAAGCATCCTCGATTATGTTCGTGACGATACCAGCGGTGTGGCGGGCAAATTGGCCAGCAACGATCAACGAAAGCTGGACGAGTATTTCGCCGCGATTCGCGATATCGAAGTCCGCATGGAACGTGCGGAAAAGATGCCGCCCGTACAGACACCGGATTACCCGGTACCAACCGGCGTGCCGGCTGCTTATGACGAACACATTCGAATGATGTGCGACTTGATGGTTTTGGCTTTCCAAGCCGATGTCACTCGGGTTTCAACCTTTGTGCTTGCAAATGAAGGCAGCAACAAGTCGTATGCATTTATCGATGTCCCCGAGGGGCACCACGACCTGTCGCACCATGGCGGCGATGCGGACAAACAAGAAAAGATCCGTAAGATCAATCTGTTTCATACCACTCAACTTGCCTACTTGCTTCAGCGGCTCGATTCGATCACCGAAGGCGACGGCACGCTGCTGGATCACAGCATGATTGTTTATGGCAGCGGCATTCATGACGGAAACGCTCATAACCACGACGACTTGCCGATCCTGTTGGCCGGTGGCGGTTGTGGGACGCTGACAAGTGGTCGGCATATCCGTTATGAGAAAGAAACACCGCTGAACAATCTGTGGCTATCGATGCTCGATCGGTTGGATATATCGCTTGAAAAACTGGGCGACAGCACCGGAAAACTGCCAGGATTGTTATCAGGCGTTTGATCGCGGAACAACTTTGGGGCAGAGTGATTTATCGGCCGCTGAGCGGTATTTAGGCGGCGGCTTCATGGAATCGGACGCTGCCGCCTTCTGGGCCCGTGATGCCGCGCAAGGGAGCCTTGGCATCGACAAAATTTACAAAGGCTCCCCGGTGCGCCGGGGGGGAGAGGGGAGCCCGAAAATTGTGTTGATACTACTTCCTAACGGAAATCGCTCCATTCATTAGGCTGAAC
>DNWZ01000817.1:0-3939 GCA_003506095.1 Planctomycetaceae bacterium
AGTCATAATGCTGATTCTTGACAGGTTGCGGCAATCCTTTGCCGCTGCGCTCGACAAGGCCGTCCAACATTTCATCGACCAAGGATCGGCCGATTCAGCTTCTTCGACAAACGACTTTGCCGGACTGTCTCAACAGGACCTGGAAAGCTATGCGGCGATGGTACGCCCCACTGCCGACCCTCGTTTTGGTGACTACCAGGCAAATTGTGCGATGCCGCTGGCGAAGATATTAGGTCGCGCACCTCGTGATATAGCAACGGCCCTGGTCCATTACCTGGACGTTGCCGACATGTGCGACGACGTCCAAATCGCGGGCCCTGGGTTCATCAACCTACGGTTAAAGTCGCAGTTTCTTGGCGACCAAATCGCCTTGATGCTGAAGGACGATCGACTCGGCGTCCCGCTAACAACTTCGCCTCGCACCATTGTTGTCGATTATTCATCGCCGAATGTTGCAAAGCCGATGCACGTAGGGCACATCCGCAGCACAGTCATTGGTGACGCACTTGCGCGAACGTTTCGATTTATGGGACACCATGTCATCACCGACAACCACCTAGGGGACTGGGGCACCCAGTTTGGGATGGTGATCTATGGGTTCAAACACTTTGGTGATGAAGCGGCATTAACAAGCTGCCCTGTGGACGAACTGTCGCGTCTTTATCGTTTGGTAAACCGGATTATCGAATACCATACTGCGGCAAGCGAAATTGAGTCTGCCCGCACCGCAGTTGCGGATACCGCGCGAATGGCCGAAGCGGCTCAAGATGCAATTGCCGCTGCTAAAGAGCCCAAAGAGAAAAAGTCGCTTGAAAAATCGCATGCATCGATTTCTAAAAAGCATGCCGCCGCGATCGAAAAACGCGACAAGCTGGAATTGATTGTTACAAGCTCGGCGGACGATGCCACTTTCATGCATTTAGCGGCACAGCATCCAGACATTGCGGATGCCGTATTGAATGAAACAGCCAGATTGCATGAAGGGGATGCGGATAACCTGGCGTTATGGAAGCGCTTCTTGCCCTACTGCCGCGATGAAATTGACCGGATTTATCAACGTCTGGACGTTTCATTTGACCACACCCTTGGCGAAAGCTTCTACCACGAAATGCTCGGCAAGGTCGTGGAAGACTTGCGATCCGCAGGACTGGCCAGCGACAGCGAAGGGGCGGTATGCGTCTTTTTACCCGACTTCGATGCGCCCATGATCGTGCGCAAACGCGACGGCGCATTTCTGTATGCAACGACCGATCTTGCCACGCTTTTCTATCGACGCCAGCATTTTGCTGCGGATGAAATCCTGTATGTCGTCGATTCGCGGCAAAGCGAACACTTTGAAAAGCTGTTTGCGGTTGCCCGGCGGATTGGATTTGAGGACATTCAATTAGTACACGTCAATTTTGGCACTGTATTAGGTGCAGATGGCCGCCCCTTCAAGACCCGAAGCGGGTCGTCCGTTGGCCTGGAATCGTTGCTGGACGAGGCAGTCTCGCGCGCGATGGCTGTCGTCTGCGACCCCGAGCGTTCTGCACGCCTTGATCCGCCGATGGATGATTTTGAAAAACGTCAAATCGCTTCGGTTGTAGGTCATGGGGCGATCAAGTATGCCGATTTATCACACCATAGAACCAGCGATTACAAGTTTGATCTGCAAAAAATGGTGTCGATGGATGGAAACACCAGTACCTATATTCAATACGCTTATGCTCGCGTTAGCGGAATCATGCAAAAAGGGGGGACAGAACTGCAGCAGATTGCGAGATTCAGCAACGCACCCTTACTGGACGATCCATCGGAACGTGCACTAGCAATGACCCTGCTGAAGTTTGGCGAAAGCCTGGCTCAGGTGCGGGCCGAATATGCACCGAACTTCCTTGTCGACTATCTGTATGAAACCGCTCGGGCCTATGCCGTTTTCAATGAAAACTGTCCGGTACTGAAAGCCAGTGACGACCAAACGACACGTTCAAGACTGGTCTTAGTCGCGACGACGGCCCGTGTGCTGCGCCAGGGACTGGAATTACTAGGTATTCAAGTCGTTGCAAGAATGTAACCAGTGCAAGGCGACCTGCCTTGACTTGTGCGGATCGTCGTTATGGTGCCCCCCTTAGGCTTGGCTTTTCCTAATTGCCTTGCACCTAAACGCGGTTTCGAAAATCAGTGTTAGACGTTGATACTGTCTCAATACGATTGCAACCCTCGACAGAATGCACTGGGATGCAAGACCCGTCTTTGTGATGATCGTGACGCGTCTCTGTAATTGCTATGAGGGATCGTATACCGAGCACCTTGTAAGTGTCCTGCAAGTGTTCTGTTGCTTCTTTTGTGGTTCTACTATCCTGATAAGTAATAATCTTCGACCATTTTGCTATTTTTTTGCAACTGCCCCCTAGATATTGCTTGCAAAAGGAATATAAACCTGGTAATTAAACGTATCATTTGACAATGTACTACGTTGTACATTTCAATCTGTCCCAAAGTCTTGGTCCTGGATAGGACCAAAGGAAGGTCTTTTCGATGGCAAAAAAAACAAGTGGCCCAAACAAGTCGCAAGCAATCCGCGAATACTATGAAGCTCATCCAGATGCAAAGCCAAAGGCTGTTGTAGAAGCGTTGGCTGCAAAGGGCGTGGTTGTGACTCCTGCTTTTGTTAGCACGATCAAGTCGACTTCGATCAACAAGGGCGCAAAGCCAGCTGCCAAGGGCAAGCGTGGTCCTAAGCCAGGTGCTTCGGTCAAGGCACCAAAGGTCGCTGCTGCGAAGCCAGCGGCTGCGAAGTCCACCGGTGGCGTTTCGATCGACACCCTGATCAAGGCAAAGAGCCTGGTCAAGGAACTCGGCGGTATCGAAAACGCAATGAGCGCGCTGGCTGCTTTGAAGCGTCTGGCTGACTGATCGTGATGACCGATACGATTGAATCGGTCTAAAAACTGACCGTCCCATCGGCTGCAGATATTCTGCTGCCGACAGGGGGGCCAGTGGTGCGGTTTTGGCGGGAACGAGTTACAATGTGTCGTCGGTTCGTTCGACGCAGCGTTCCCGCAGGTCCGATTGGACCAATTCGCCAGTCCCACGAGAAAGCATTGGTTCTTCAATGCATTCTCGCTTTTCTTGGTGACGCGAAAGGTAAGACGTTAGCGGCGAGGTTACCGGTTACGGTCCCTAATATCCAGCTAATTTTTGTCTTCCCCAGTCGATAGATGCGATCGACTGCCTACTGCGACAACCAATTTCCATGGCCGACCAGCTCACCCCCGACCAATTTATTCAGCGAATCGTCGGTGCAGGACTCGCCGAATCCACTGTAGTGGAACAGGCCAGATCCGAACTGGGTGGCCAATCGACTTCGCTTGCCGATGTGATTCGTGTAATGCAGGGCCACGGAGTCGTGACGACCTTGCAAACTGAAAAAATCCTTCGCGGCGATCGGACAGGATTTTTCTATGGTCCCTATAAGGTGCTCTACTTGATCGGTGCTGGTACCTTTGCCAGGGTCTATCGAGCCTCGAAAGATAACGTCGAGGCATTCGCGATCAAAGTCTTACGCAAGCGGTTTCGCGACCAGACCGATCAACTCGAACAGTTCCTGCGCGAAGCCAGAATGGGACTGAAACTGCGACACCCCAACATCGTCAGCATTTATGACGTCGACCCCGATGTTCGCAATCCATACATGGTGATGGAGTTTGTCGAAGGGCAGACATTGCGAGATTTGGTGCGAATTCGCGGCACCATCGACCCGCTGACCTCCTTGAAATTGATTCACGATGTCGCATCCGCCTTGGCGTATGCATCTTCCTTGGGGATTTCTCACCGCGACATGAAGTTGTCAAACGTTCTGGTCAGTGGAGAAGGACGCGCCAAACTGGTCGACTTTGGCCTGGCCGCTCTGGCCGACAGGAACAACCCCGAACAGGTCGCCGATTGCCCCAATGCCCG
>DNWZ01000817.1:3956-4535 GCA_003506095.1 Planctomycetaceae bacterium
CACGCAGCGATATCTATTTCGCTGGCGTGATGCTGTATCACATGATTTCTGGTAAGCCGCCGCTTACGGAAACTCGCGACCGATTGGCGCGATTGAATGTATCACGATTTCATGAAGTCAAGCCGATTCACGAATTGGTGCCAGATTGCCCACCCGTCGTTAACCACATTGTTGCCAAAGCGATTGAGGTGAATCCCGAAAACCGTTTTCAATCTGCTGCGGCAATGCAAGCGGATATCAAGAAAGCGATTGAGCGATTGGAACGCGGTGATACCAGTCGCCGCAGCGACATGGGTGAAGAAGGCCCGACACAGCATTATGAGGATGACGACGATCTAGCCGACGAAGGCGAAGGACGCGTGGTTATGTTGGTGGAAAGCCAAGCCAATCTTCAGAACGCTGTTCGGGATCGTCTGAAATCTCGCGGTTACCGCGTTTTAATCATTTCCAATCCCAACCGTGCACTGGATCGATTCATTCCTGGCGAACCACCGCCGGCGGATTTAGTGATTTTTTCAGCCGCAGAACTCGGCGCCCTAGCTCTAGAAGCTCACAACGTTTTCGCCGCAACCGAACATA
>DNWZ01000152.1 GCA_003506095.1 Planctomycetaceae bacterium
TTGATACTGCCGCGGAAACCAAAAGGATATGGTGGGCTGGATCTCCGCAGGAGCAATTGGAGTATCGTTTGCGTTACGATCGCGCGATTGAGGAAAGCAAGTTTGTTCTTTGTCCTCGCGGTGAGGCATGTTCGTCAATTAGGTTTTTTGAAACCATGCGTGCAGGGCGTGTGCCGGTGCTGATTAGCGATCGGTATGTACTTCCGGAAGGTCCGCGTTGGAGTGGTTTCATACTTAGGATTCCTGAGTCCTCGATAGCGTCTATTCCGGAAATCTTAAAAACGTTCGAGGACGAAGCGGTAGAAAGGGGAAGGCTGGCTAAACTTGCGTGGGACACGTTTTTTTCAAGTCGAGTATTGTTTGATTATGTCGTTGGACTTTGCAATGGGATTCAGCTTCAGCTAACTCGTATGGCAAGAATTGAAGCAGGAATTAGATGGCGGCGACAATTGCTTTCTCCTTCGTACTTGCGAAATTATCAACGTCTTCTTCGAACGCGTTGGGGCCTTGCCAGATCGCAATAGGTGCTGGCTAATACTGGGCGTCGTAATCAAATACATACACTCGGTGCCGAATGCTGTTCGCGCAATCCCAATGCCATTATGCAAACTGCGTAGGCCTGCGATTTCTTCGCATCTGGCCCTTGCGTGAAATTTTATCGATAGCGTTATGCGAGCCTCGGCTTTTTGGGGCGCGAGATTGCCCTCGGAGGATTTACCGCTCGAGATGCTGGCGTGACCGACGGAGCGAATTCCAATTATGTGGGCCCCTAAAGCCGTCCGCTTTATCTTCGGATTTTAACCTGGGGTTGGGGTGTGTTTCCACACATCTTGCTTTATTAAGAACTCGACGGGTTTGGAACGCATCGCACTAGGAGATGGCGGAACGCCACAAGATGCCCGCCTATGGTTCGAGTTGCGAGGATTAGGCCTTGACGATTGCATCGTGCAGGGCTATTTTTAGCCCCTTGATTTAATGCTAATCGATGTCGCGGGTCAAGAGCATCTGTGCTTAATCGTTCTGTTGAAACGACAAAAATGCATTTTTCGAAGATGGATTTTGAAGTACATTGGCTTGACTATACATTTCTAAACCATTTCGAGAGTGGACTCAACCCTCTCGCCTATGGGCTTCAAGCTGCGTAGCAGCAGGCAATGTCATCCTATCCTATATGATAGCAAGCTGCTCTGGTTTCGATAAATCAATCCGCCCACATTTCGATGTCTTCGAGGGGCTGTTAACTAGTTGTCGCTTCCGCGATGACATTCGTAATCCGTAGGTTTTAGCTTTTATATTTTTTCGTTCCGGAGGTCATGGTAGCAACCGCGGATCAGACTCTTCGGAGTTGGCGATAGTAGTCATCCACTTGAGGTGTTTCTGCGATACGCTTCAATGCAGTCCGGTTTCGGAAAATCTCTCGTAGCGCAGATGGCTTGCAAGTAATTGTGTCGTTGATGGATCGCGAAAGCCTATAAAATGAAGATCGCCTATGTCATTATCAATGCAAATCGCCATGAGGGTACATCCCGTGCGATTCTCGAAGTCGCCGAGCGTTTAGCTGTATCTCACCAAGTGGACCTGCTATCGCGAACGTTCGAGCCTCGAGAATCTCGTTTTGACGTACAGGACGAGCAGATACAACACGCTTCCGGCTTCTGGTCTGAGACTGGTAATCTTAGTTGGATTCGAATACCGGGTCCTAAGAGACCTGAAGTAGTTGACTTCGAATCATTCCGCCTACTCTGCAATCACAAACTTCGCCGCGCCGACTACGACATCATACATTCTGCGGGTCCGAACACCGACCTCGCAGACGTCTACACAGTACAAACTGTTCACCCCGAAAAGGTCCGGCAATTTGCCGATCTCAGACTTACCTTTAAGGCTGGTTGGTTTCGGAAGTTCGCTTGGCGAAGGTACGATCATCGCGTGATGGCGGCCGAGCGGGAAGCCTATCGGGCAATTGGGTTTCGCGGGCCACGGTTCTTTTTACCTGTTTCCCAGGGGACGAAGGCTGAGTTCATGCAGCACTTCCCGGCCGCCCTTGACGGTGACACGCCGAGCAATGTCGCGGTCCTCCCCAATGCCGCAGACCTGAAGCGGTTCCATCCAGCGAATCGCGATTCATGTCGCCAAGCCATACGTGACGAACAGGGGCTCGACTTCGACGATTTTGTTCTTGTTTTCAGCGGCGGCGATTGGGTTCGCAAAGGGCTAGATATTGCTATTCGGTCGCTTGCCTTGATCGATTCACCACGTGTGAAGCTGTTGGTAGTTGGTCACGACCGCGCCGGCGCTGAAGTGCAATTGCTTTGTGGGCAACTCGGATTGCAGGATCGCGTTCGATTCGCGGGTTTTCGCAAGGATGTTTACCGATATTACGCAGCAGGCGACTTGTTCGTTTTTCCTTCCGCCTACGAAGCCTTCAGCTTGGCGACCATCGAAGCGGCGGCGTCCGGATTGCCTGTCTTGATGTCGGATGTAAGCGGTGCGCACGAGATAGTCGGTTCGGGCGAATGCGGAATCTTGATCCGTCGTGATCCTGCCCACATCGCCGAGTCCGTCATGCGGTACCTTCGCAACCCTGAGATGCTCAGAGCGCAGGGCCTCGCCGGAAGGGCACTCGTGGAGCGTGAGTTCAATTGGGATACGATTGCAAATCAGACGCTCGGCGTATATCAGAATTTGCTAGCACGACGACACGAGTTCGGAGCGGTGAACCCTTGAATCATTGCAGTAGTGCCCCGAATCCCCTGCGAATTCCGCATCTGTATGGCAAAACTTCTCACTTTAAGCATCGCACGAAGACAACTGATGTCGCGACCTGGGGTGTGATTTAACTTGGCGCGGCGTTTGCATCTGTTGATCGCAAGTCACGCTTGCGCACTTCCTCAAAATCAGGAGATTTTTGCACTTGCGGCGCGAAGCCGCCAGTGGAAGGTAACGATGGTACTTCCATCGCAGTGGAAGAACGAATACGGCACCTACTTTCAGTCTGAGATGTTGGCCGGGTTCGATGCGGATTTAGTTACCGCACCGGTGTTGATGAATGGGAGCGTCCCCCTCTATGTCTATCGACTGTTTGCAAAGCGACTGCTTCGCAATCGCCGTCCCGGTATCGTTTACTCACACAACGAACCCTACGCTTTATCCACCTTTCAGTGGTGCCAAGCGAGTGCGAGCAATGGCCACATCCCCTTTGGGTTCTTCTCCTGTCAAAACCTGGTGAAGCGATATCCGCTACCCTTCCGCTGGGGTGAAAGTTGGGTTTATCGAAATAGCAGCTTCGCCTTTCCGATCACCCAGTCGGTAGACGAGGTTCACCGACAGAAAGGCTACCGCGGGCCAGCGACGATCCTACCACTCGGGTTTGACCCCAAGCTGTATTTTCCTGCAAACGACATTGCTCAGCGGCATATGACCGCGTCAGGTCCGTTTCGATTGGCGTTCGTCGGTCGGGTGGTTGAGGAGAAGGGCTTGCTTACACTCGTCAAGGCACTTGTCCAAGTCACTGATCTCGAATGGCGGTTGATCGTAGTTGGCTATGGTCCACACGAGCCAGCAATCAAAGCCGAACTTGCAAAATGCGGGATTGCGGACCGTGTCGAATGGCGCGGTTTTCTTCCGCATGATCATGTTGCCGCCTTTTACGAATCGGTCGATGCGCTGGTACTCCCTTCGGAGAGCCGCCCAAACTGGAAAGAGCAATTCGGACGGGTGCTGGTAGAGGCCTTAGCGTGTGGCACCCCAGTCGTCGGCTCGGATTCTGGAGAAATTCCCAATATCATTCGCACAAGCGGCGGCGGCCTGGTCTTTAAGGAGGCCGACGTTGAGTCGTGCGCAGTTGCACTTCGCCAGCTGATGGCGAACGTGCCTGCAAGGGCCAACATGGCTGTCAGGGGCAATGCTTATGTAAATGAGCATTATGCGCTACCAAAGCTAGCAGATCGCTTCGCGGATCAAATCGAAGCGGTTGCGTGGAGCCGGTAGCTCGTTTTATTCATCTCGGCCTCGGTTGGATTGGTGACCGGTGCGGGGGACTGGAGCGGTATCAGCATGGGATTTGCGTCGCTCATGCCGCATCTGGTCAAAACGTTACCGCCTGGGTGCAAAGTCGGTCGCCCATCGATGAAGGCCAGTGCTACCCGGTAATCGCGTACGCTTCACCGGATTCTTCTCGCCGCACGAAGCTGCGCCAGCTACAGAGGCTGGCGACCGAGCGGTTTGGCTGTCACGATTTTACTTTCGTCTCCCACCACGCGTCAGTCAGCAGGTCACTCGTGCCGCTGCTTTGCGAGGTGCCTCACGTCGTCCACTTCCAAGGCCCCTGGGCTGATGAGGCGGCGATCGAAGGGGCGCCGCGCTGGAAGGCCTTTCTCCAACGCCGCGCCGAACGCCAGGCGTATCACTCCGCCGACCGCATCATCACGCTCAGTACTGCGTTTGCGGAACTGGTCGTCGAGCGGTATGGCGTCTCACCCGACGTCGTTCGCGTCGTCCCTGGCGCGGTCGATGCCGCCGCCGCGGATCCCGGCATCTCTCGCGCCGAAGCCCGCCAGCGGCTCGGCTGGCCATTGAATCGCCCGATCCTGATTTCGATCCGCCGACTCGTCAAACGCGTCGGGATCGATGTCCTGATCGAATCGACCCGGCAGCTCGTCGCAAAGCACCCGGACCTGCTGGTGCTGATCGGCGGTACCGGACCGCTGCAAGGGGAACTGGCAGCCGCGATCGAGCGGCATGGATTGGCGGGGAACGTCCGCCTGCTCGGCTTCGTCCCCGATGATCTGCTGAGCACCGCCT
>DNWZ01000801.1 GCA_003506095.1 Planctomycetaceae bacterium
AAGCTTCTTCGGTGCAGAAGTTGTCCGGTTCGCATTGCTGGATCATTCGATATCACTCCGTTACTTGGTGGTTTGGCGGGGCCGTTGCGACCACGAGGCACCGGATTGGCATCCGTTGCCTGCTACGTAAAGTATGGCGCACGCCGGCGTTCATGCATACAGGGGAAATGCCTCTATTGCACTGAATTGTGCCGTCTGTTTTTGGCGATGACGGAGAAACGTTGGCAACCTGCGGAAAAAAAGTCTGGCTTGCGGTCCAACATGACGCCGATGGGGTTAAACAGGACGGTTGTAATCGTCAAAGCGATTCATCCGTCGCATCCACCCGATCAGCGATTCTTTTGGCCGATGTGTCGGCTAACTTGATCGGCTTCGGTTGAATCAGACCTTGCGTGCCTCTACAATGAAAAGCAGCGAGACGCGGCAAAGCCGAACCGCTGCCCTCCACACCATCCCACCCAAGTTAACTGCCCACCGCCTTTAAGCTCGACCGAAAACCTGGTTTTCGCTGCCGAGTATCCTGGTTTTCCCCGTTTTTGTTTATGCTGCGATTCAGTCGTCAATCGACACATATAACCGTCTTCTGCCACAGTGTTGCGGCGATCGCCTTATTGGGTGTTCTGTTGTCGACCGGCGTTTCCATTGCCCAGGAACCGGTGTCGGACCAGGGCGTCGTGGGCGAAGCGAAATCAAACGCTGTTCAGGACAAAGTCGATTTGGTCGCCCAGCAGCGTGAAACGCAGTGGCAGGCCGGTGGTTGGAAAATGGTGCAGCGGTTTTGCATCGAGTGCCATAACGCCAAATATCAAGAGGCAGAAATCGATTTGTCGCCGTTCGAGTCGCTGAAGCACGCTGAATCGAACCCCGAAGTCTGGACTCGTGCATTGCAGATGATTCGTTTCGGTGCGATGCCGCCGGAGGATGCCGAGTTGCCAACCGATGAAGAACGCCGGGCGATGGGCGACTCGATCGACACGGCGGTTTACAACGTCACCTGCGATTTGCGGCCAAAGTCGGGCCGAGTCACCGCGCGGCGACTC
Organism: Planctomycetaceae bacterium; assembly: GCA_003506095.1. Classification (GTDB taxonomy): domain Bacteria; phylum Planctomycetota; class Planctomycetia; order Pirellulales; family Pirellulaceae; genus UBA6163. The sequence goes on from DNWZ01000801.1 coordinate 1,041, forward strand.
AATCGCGTTGAATACAACCATTCAGTCCGCGACCTGTTCGGTATGTCGATCGACCTGAGCAGCGATTTTCCGTCGGACGAAGTTGGCGGCGGTTTTGACAACAACGCCGATGTGCTGGCGATGCCGCCGATGTTGTTCGAAAAGTATCTGGACGCAGCGGAAAAAGTAGCCTCGACTGTTTTGCTCGATCCCGCGTCGCTTAAGAAAGAAACGCTTGAAATGAGCGGCGAGCGGATTGCGATCACGGGCGAAGGTGCGACCGAATCTTTCTATGGGCGGCTGTTTCCGAAGGAGTCGTTCGGCTGGGTTGAGTTTGAAGTCGAATTGCCCGGCGTTTATCGCGTTCGTTTGTCAGGGTCGGCGGCCAGCAAAGAGCGAGGCTCGCAAGCGGTTATCATTTACGACGCGGATGGCAAACCGCTGCACAGCGAATTGTTCAAGCATGCGGATGACGGCGGCAGCCACACTGCGACGTTCAGTCATGAGTTTGCGGCGGGAAAAACGCGATTGATCGTTGCTGCAATCGATGAAGTGCCCAAGGCGATCGCTGACGTCCAGCCGTTTCCAGCGGCAGAACGGTTGGACGAAGCGGCGCTAGCGGCGGGACGCGAGCAGTTTGAGAAGTCGTTGGAAGTGAATCGCAAAATCGACTTCGAGACGATGGCGTTTTTGTTCCGCAAAATGTCGGTCGAAGGTCCCAGCGACTTTCCGAAGGAGTCGCTGCCGCCCAGCCAGTCGATGATTGCCAAGCGGGTCGCCAGCAAGCGAGGCGACAAGTACACCGAAGTTGATCGTGCCGCGAAAGCTTGCTTAGAACCGCTGCTTGCGAAAGCGTTTCGCGGACCGGTGGATGATAGTACGGTGGATCGCTACGTCGGCTTAGTCGTCGCGGCAACCGATCGAGGGGCGTCGTATCACCGCGGTTTGCAAGACGCGATCACGGCGATTTTGGTATCGCCACAATTTCTGTTCCGCGTTGAACTGCCGGCGGCGGGGATGGAGCCGGACGAGGCGGGCGAGGTGGCGCTGAGCGATTATCAGTTAGCGACGCGGCTGTCGTATTTCCTGTGGAGCAGCATGCCGGACGACGAACTATTGCGTTTGGCCAAAGAGGGCAAGCTGCGTGACGCCAAGGTGCTGGACCAACAGGTCGACCGGTTGTTGCGTGACCCAAAGGCGAAGTCGCTGGCCCAGCAGTTCGCGGCTCAGTGGCTGGGGCTGAGAAATTTGGAAGGGATGCCACGCGACGAAAGCGTTTTCCCCGGTTACGACGCTGAGCTTGTGAAGTCGATGGCGGGCGAGACCGAGCGATTGTTCACTTACATTTTGCAAGAAAACTTGCCGGTCGGCGAATTGCTTGACGCAGATTACACATTCATTGACCAGAGGTTGGCCAAACATTACGCAATGGAATTGCCTGCTGGTGGTACGGAAGGTGAAGCATACCGCAAGGTTTCGCTTGCCGATCAGCCTCGCCGTGGCGTGCTGACGCATGCCAGCATCCTGACGCTGACCAGCTACCCGACGCGGACCAGCCCTGTGCAGCGTGGGAAGTGGATTTTAGAGAGTGTATTGGGAACACCCGCTCCCGAGCCGCCGCCGAATGTACCCGAGTTAGAAGAGAGCGAATCGGTCACGGCTAATTTGTCGGTACGTGAACAACTTGCCGCTCACCGCGCCAACCCATCCTGTGCATCTTGCCACCGTGTGATGGACCAAATGGGTTTCGGGTTCGAGGATTTTGATGCAGTCGGTCGTTATCGCGGCGGACCCGGCATTGACGCTTCGGGCGAATTGCCCGGCGGTCGCGTGTTCAATGGTGGTAAAGACTTAGCTGTCACGTTGCGAAAGACCGAATCGTCGCGTTTCGCGATGACGGTCACCGAAAAATTACTCGCATTCGGTCTCGGCCGCGAATTGTCGCCCGCCGACCGATGCATTACCGAGCAGATCGCCGGGCATTGTCAGCCTAACGATTATCCTTTGGCCGATCTGGTAAAACAGGTTGTGGCCAGCCGTCCGTTTCAGTATTTCCAAGTCGAAACAGGAGCCAATCATGACTCGAAATGAACAATCGCAATCCGGATGGGGTTCGGTACTTTGGGGCCGAGGCCTGAATCGTCGGACTTTGCTTCGAGGTGCCGGGGCCGTCATGGGCTTGCCTTGCTTGGAAGCGATGACGCCGATGGCCAAGAGCGCGTTCGCGTCGCCTGAAACCGCCGCAAAGCCGGTGAGAATGGCGTTTCTGTTTGTGCCCAACGGAGTGATCCAGCCGAAGTGGAATTGCGAAGGCGAGGGCACGGATTGGAAGCTTTCCGAGACCCTTTCGCCACTCGAGTCGGTGAAGTCCAAGATCAACGTGATCGATGGGCTGGCACAGGATAACGGTCGAGCGAAGGCAGACGGTGCGGGTGACCACGCGCGTGCTGCGGCAACGTTCCTGACTTCAGCTCGACCGTTGAAGACGTCCAGCCGCGTGAAGTTGGGCGTTTCGGTCGATCAAGTCGCTGCGGAGCAGTTGGCCGGAAAGACGCGTTTGTCGTCGATCGAGCTCGGTTTGGTTGGCAGCCGAAATGCAGGAAGTTGCGATTCGGGTTATTCTTGCGCCTATTCGTCGAACGTTTCATGGCGAAACGAGACGACGCCAATGGCGAAAGAAACGATCCCGCGTCTGGCATTCGAGCGGATGTTCGGATCGGGCGATACACATCAGCGTCGCGAGCGGAACCAAGTGCGTCGCAGCATTTTGGATGTCGTTTCTGAGGACGCGAAGACGTTGATCAACAAGGTTGGCGACACGGACCGGCGGAAATTGGATGAGTATTTCAGCGGTGTACGCGAACTGGAAATGCGGATCGAAATGACCGAAGCTCAGGATCGCGAAGCCCTGCCGGACTTGGATGTGCCGTATGGCCGTGTCGAAGCGTTTCGTGAACACGCTCGGCTGATGTTCGACCTGTTGGTGGTCGCGTTCCAGACCGATGCGACACGCGTGGCGACGTTCATGCTGGATAACGCTGGTGGTAATCGCAGTTATTCCGAGATCGGCGTCAAAGAGGCGCATCACGGCTTGAGCCATCACAGGAACGAGCCGGAGACGGTTGCGAAGATCGAAAAGATTGACCGCTATTTGGTCGAGCAGTATGCGTATTTTCTGGAAAAACTCGATTCGGTCGCTGATGGCGACGGGACGTTGCTGGACAATTCGATGATTCTTTACGGTAGCGCTTTGGGCGACGGCAACCGCCACACGCACCACGATTTGCCGATCGTGTTAGCTGGCGGTGCCGGTGGCAAGATCCAGACGGGCCGTCGGTTGCAGTATCCAACTGACACACCGATGGGCAACTTGTTCTTGTCGATGTTGGACGTCATGGGCACGCCGGCGGAATCCTTCGGCGACAGCAGCGGCCGCCTGGTCGGTTTGACCTAAATTGGCGTAGGATCCCCAGCCAATGGGCAAAGGTAGATCCTTCGGTCGAGTAGTTAATCAAACCTGTGCGATTTTTCATAGGCGATGAAGCCTATACCACGGGGGGCGATGGGTGAGGATGGGGTTTTTCCCGGCAGAAATTTCCTTCACCTTGACGTGGAAGGGCATCCGTCGTTCATCGCCGCTTGTTTGTATCGCAGTATGCCGGCAGCAGGTCTCGATTGTGAGTCGAATTGGTCGGACGAATTGGCGTTTTGCCAGCATGGCAAGCAACGCCAACGAACGCCGCGTGAGTCGATACCGCAGAGCACTCAACGTTTTACGGGCACTCGGTGTAATCGACTTCTAGGCGTCAAGGGTTCGTTCTGGCAATTCGAAACGTTCGACCCCTACGCTCGCGACTAGGCTGAATTGTTGCGGATTATCCGGTACATCGAACAGAACCCCGTTGTTGCTGGTTTGGTCGATTAAGCGAAAGGCTACCGCTGGTCATTAGCACGCATGCGAGCAGAAAAAAAGTAACACCCCCGGCAGCGCGACAACCAAAGTGGCATAAATTTCATTGCCTGTGAGGGGGTTTTGGCGAGGCGTGATGATTCACAGGCTTGGGATTCCTATGCCGCTTTTTCATAGCCTGGGAAGCCTATGCCACTTTCATAGCGCCTTCTCTATTGACCCAGATGCGGGGCGGCGATTATTCACAGGCTGTTCTTTAGAAGAAGGTCCATTAACTTTTATTTGCGCATGAGCATGGATGCCGATGCCAAGCCGATTCGTCGTCCACAGCGGTGGGACCAACCGCTTGACCCAACAATGTCGGAAGCGGAGGTAACATGGCTGCGGTCGCGTGCGCCATTCTGTTCGCTGGACGCTGCTAGTTTTCCCAAGACGACGCCGCTAGCGGCGGTTTTGAAGAATGACTGTCGCGTTTTACGAGTTGTCCCCGGTGAAGTGATCGTGCGAGCGGGCGATTACGGTGCCAGTGCGTTTATGGTGCTTGGTGGCGGCGTCCGTGTCGTCGTGGACCCGCTGGCACCGGCTGACTTGGGACGCAGCGAAACTCCCAAAATGTCATGGGCCGAATCGGTGCTGCGTTGGATGGGCCGCAGTCCCTATGCCGAGGTGCGGACCGAAGATAAAGTCAATGCGGACAGCAGCGATACACGAACGGGCGAGACCGACGGCCGCGCGGCGGTTTTTTTGCAAGATTTCGGAGTCATGTTGGCTGGTCGCAACACGATGCAACTCGGCCCCGGCGACATGTTTGGCGAAATAGCCGCGATGTATCGAACGCCTCATACGGCCACCGTGATCGCCGAATGCGAAGCCACGTTGGTAGAAATCCGTTGGCAGGGATTGCGTTTGCTGCAGCGTGATGCCAAGTTCGCCGCTCGGATCGAAGAGCATTTTCGCGACACTTGGCTTTTGCCGACGCTGAAAAATATCCCGCTTTTTCGATTTGTGCCAGACGAAAAGCTAATCCGAGTCGCGCATTCGACGATGCTCCGTTCGTTTGGTCGATTGGAATGGAATGCCGACTACCGAAAGACACGAAAGCTGCCGCCTCAAGATCAGATTGCGAGCGAACAAATCGTCGCCGCAGAAGGCAATATGCCGACTGAGTTGATCGTTGTCCGGTCTGGATTTGCCCGCACCAGCTACGCTCACGGTGCCAGCCATCGAACCACCGCCTACCTTGGCGCTGGCCAGATTTTTGGTCTTCGCGAAGTCGCTTACAATTCGTTGCGTCCGAGCTCATTACCGCCTCTGGTGATGACACAATCGTTGCGAGCTGTCGGATTCGTCGACACTCTGCACATTCCGATCGAAATGGTGGCGATTGAGATCATGCCCCATGTTCGGCGCAGCGAGTTGCCGCCAGAGTTTGCGGATTTTGCCAAGCTGGAATCTTATGGCAGCGACCGGCGATTGGAACGGCGTACTGAGCCAACCATTGCGAGCGATCCGTCGATCGTCGCGATCCGGTCCAACGAAGAAGTTGATGCGCAAACGGGCCACCGCATCGACCACACCGGACGAATGGAGTTTGTGGTCCAGCATCGTCTGTTCAACGGTGAACAGGCGATGGTGATCGACTTGCACCGCTGCACGCGGTGCGACGATTGCGTGCGCGCGTGCGCTTCGACACATGAAGGGAATCCGCGTTTTGTGCGCGAAGGCGTGACGCATGGAAGGCTGCAATTCGTGCAGGCTTGTATGCATTGCACCGACCCGGTTTGCATGATCGGATGTCCCACCGGAGCGATCCATCGCAACGCAGCCAACGGGGTGATTCAAATCGAAGAATCAATCTGTGTCGGTTGCGGCGTCTGTGCGAACTCATGTCCTTATGAGAACATTCGCATGATGGAAATCAGTTCGCCCGACGGAAAACCTTATGTCGACAAAGAAAAAGGACTGCCGATTGTCAAGGCGACCAAATGTGACCTCTGCCAACAGCAGCCATCAGGGCCGGCATGCGTGGCCGCTTGTCCGCATGACGCATTAACGCGAATCGACCTGACCGAACCAGGCCCTTTGCAGCAATGGCTGGCGAAACGATGAACCAGATTACGCTTGAATCGACTCTGCCATCGCGATGGAAAGCGATTTCGATGCGCCGTCGTCGAGTGTTTGCATGTGTCGCAACGCTACTGGCGATCGAATTGTTCTGGTGCTTCAACCAATTCATCCTAGGGCGATTGGGTAACGCCTCGCTATTCTCAGGTTCTGTTTTACTAGCATGTTTGTTCATGCTGGTCGCGATCGGAGCCAGGCGTCGATTGATGATGTTGCCGCTGAGGTCGGTCAGCACCTGGCTGCAGATCCATCTTTATACCGGCATCTTCGCGTGCGCCGTGTTCGTCATTCACGTCCCGCGAATCATCGCTAACGGATGGTTTGAAGGGATTCTGTCGTGGCTGTTCATCACGGTGTCTGCAAGCGGAATTTACGGCATTTTTGCATCGCGGACGATCCCAAAGCGATTAACTGCGGTGCCCACACAACCTCGATACGATCGCATCGATTGGCACCGTGATCAGTATCGAAAAGCGGGGGCCGGCATCTTTGAATCGCTAACGTCTGACAACGGCGGAGACGGATTAGAAGATTTCTACGCAAGACAGTTGCAACCCTACTTTGAATCTGGATTGCCGCTTTTGTTTCGCATTCAACCAAACCCAAGACGCCGGCGTGCCTTGTTAGCAGAATTGGGCGACTTGAAACGATACCTCAGCGGAGACTCACTCGACGCAGCCAATCGTTTTTCGGCGTTGGTTCGCCACCGTGACGAACTCGACTATCACCACGGATTGCAATGGAAATTGCGATCGTGGGTGATCATTCACGCCGCCCTCAGTCTCGTACTGGTCGTGTGGGCCGTGGTTCATGCCGGATTCGCTTTTGTAATGCTCGGGCGATAGGGAAAAAGGAATCCGATGAGCCGCAATGACGTAAAGATCGCTGATCCGCCACGCAATGATCGTCCGGCTGATAAGTTTCGCTGTGGCCAACTTTGCCAAGGCGGTGGGATGGGAAATTGCCCACGCGGTCCGCGGCCTAACGGCACCTGCGATTCGGATACCGACCCATGCGAACCGGTAAGAACGTTTCGTGGATTTCGGCGTCGAATGATCAAGGCGGTTACCTTCTTAGGTATCGTCGGCATCGCTATTTGGATGTCGATTGATTCAAATGGCTTGCTCAAGCCAGGCGATTTATCGCATCCGCATGCCGTAATTTTTAGTGGCCACTCCGGGACGAATCAATGTGCAGCCTGTCACCCCAACGCTGCCCTTTCCGTGACGCAGTGGTTCAGTGGTGAAGACGTTTTTCATAACCGTTTTGCACAAACCGACAGTTGTGTGACCTGCCATCATGTCAAAATGCCAGCCGATGTTGCCCGATCGCCGCACAATCTGTCTTCGGAACGTCTGACAGAGATTCGTGCCGCTTTGGCTGAAGCGGCAACGTCAGGCCTTGCAACCGATGAACCGGGGGCCAGGGCAGGTTTGCAATTTGCCGCGGTCTCGGTCGCAAATAAGTCATCGCACTCCTTTGATTCGATTGAGTGTGCGTCTTGCCATCGGGAACACGGCGGCGTCAATGCGATCATGACAGCAATGTCCAATGCGCAGTGCCAAAGTTGCCATAGTCGAACCTTTGAGAATTTCGGGAATGGCCATCCCGATTGGAAGGCATGGCCACATGTCGGCCCAAAAGTGTTGGCGTTTGATCACGCAACCCACCAAAGATTGTATTTCCCCAAAGCATCGCAAAAATCTGATAACGACGAAGCCGGTTCACCAGGTGTTTCCGCGGCTGCGTTGGGGCGTGCTTTCGATTGCCGCACATGCCATCCGGGGACTTCAGTCAGCAGTGGTAATCCGACCAGCTTGGTGTCGATCGGTGGCAACAATGATAGCGAACCGCTGCGGACGGTCAGCTATGAGGTTGCGTGTGCGGATTGTCATTCAGCCGGTTTACGAGAGCAAGCGAATCAGCGAATGGACTTGTTCGCACTGCCGACGATGACCGAGTCCACGGTCGCTGACTTAGGGAAATGGCCAACTGCGGCGACTGGATTTTTTGATGGCGATATCGGCCCGCTGACCCGATGGTTGATCAGCAACCAGCCGGCCACAATCACAGCGCTGGCACGCTTGCCAGGCTCTGCATCGATCACTCAAATCGATACCGCCAATCGCGACCAAGTTCGGGCTGCGGTGGTTGCGGCTGCGTCGATCCGGCACGCGATGGATGATTTTGCAACGCGCGGCAGCAATGTGCTGACTGACCGAGAGAATGATCGCGCCGCCCAAGCGATGCGACAAGTACTGAGAACCGTTCCGCCTCAGCTGATCGCCGACGCGCAACGCCAATGGTTCGATTCCGAACCGGCGGTTTCGAAACTCTCACCCCCGCAGTACGAAAAATCGCTAGCGATTTCCGCCCGTCCGTTTTTTAATGAAACCGATCGGCTGGCGCAGAGCCCGCCCGGTTCGTCGAGCCTTGCAGACGACCTGCTGGAAGACGAATTGTTGTTGGGCGATGCAACGTCTCAAGATGCAACTTCCGTCGATGCCGACGACGTGCTAGGTGACAGCATGTCGGGTGTAGACCAAGCAGATCCGCTTTTAGGCGATCCACTGTCAAACGATCCACTGGCCGATGATCCACTCGATTCACCGGCGGGTGCTGTCGCCGCAACCTCTGGCAATGTTCAGCGATTCGAACCTGCCAACGCATTGCCTGACGGAGGTTGGTATCGCGACGATCTGCGGCTAGCGATCTCATATCGCGGCAGTGGGCACGCGGATCCGGTCCTCAAAGCGGCCGTCGAATTGGCAGCCAACTTGCCGGGCGACGATCCGGTGCGCGGTGCACTCTTAGCAACCTCTGCGGTCGCATCGTGTGTGCGTTGCCACGTTGGGGCGATGCGTTCCGACGCGGTCCTGTGGCGGACGCCTGTCGGCCCCCATCAGACGAAGGCGTTGACGAAGTTCTCACACCAGCCTCACTTCAATTTGCCACAACTGTCCGACTGCTCACACTGCCACATGACCCACACCGATGCTGCCTCGATCGAGGAAATCGCAAAGCTGAAGTCGACGCCGGATTACGATTTGGCGACCAGTCACGGATTCATTTCGCTCGGCAAAGCGGCCTGCATTTCGTGCCACACCCAAGGTGCCGCCGGCGACAATTGCACCCAATGCCATCACTATCATTCGCAGAAGTAATCGATAGTAAGGTGCAGTTTCTTTGCGTAACGGTGAGCGATTTGCTAGCACACAATCTTTAAAAACCTTTCTCAAAAGGATGTTGACACTCCGCCTAGAGCAGCCTTAAAACGTGGATCGTTGAGTTGAATGACGCGGTGAAGAAAAAGGTAACCAAGGTTGCTCTGGCTAATCGCAAGCGTCTCCGCATCCTCCGAGAATGAACCATGAATCGACTCTCTTCGTTCGGCTCATCGGAACCCAAAGATGCTCCTCAATCGTCGGTGTCCAAGCCGAGCCCTCCTTCGGTAACGGTGGCCGCGTTGCCGCAATGGTCGCCCAAGATTGATCGTCCGCGTCGATTCTTTTTGCCTACTCGTTACGAACCGAATTATCGGTATCCCTTGATCGTCTGGTTGCATGGTGACGGCAGCAACGAGAACGAAGTCAGCCAGGTGTTGCCCTATGTCAGCACCCAGAATTACATCGGTGTCGGGATTCGGGGCTCTCGCAGCGTCGATCCGGTTGGGCATCGTTTCGATTGGTCTTTCAGCCAAGCGGCCGCTGCGCGCTGTGAGGATGCGATTTTTCAGGCGATCGATGACGCCGCACAACGATACTCGGTTCACCCGGATCGAGTCTTTTTGGCTGGTTATGGCAACGGCGGCATGATGGCTAGGCGAGTTTCGCTGCGCCACGGCAACGCGTTCGCGGGATGCATTTCGCTAGGCGGGCGTTTCCCCAGCGGCGGCGGAATCTTCAGCAATTTGGGCGCTTCACGAGCCGTTCGGCATTTCTGGGGCGTCGCGATCAACAACTCTGCCATCTCACACGACGATTTTGCGAGCGACATTGAGATGGTCGCTTCAGCAAGATTGAAAATGGATGTGCGGCGTTACACCACCGACGACGAAATGGATCGCGGCATATTACGAGACATCGATAAGTGGATGATGGGGATTGTCACCGGCACACCCAACTTGGCTGACGCGAAAGAAACTTGGGATTCTGCTGCGGTCGGCTTTTCGGACAATTGATTGTTTCTGGCGGTGGCAATCCGTCGCACCGAGTGCCACCGTGCTGCACCAAGTGGCGTCGCGGCTGAATTCGGCTAAGATTAGGCGAAATCGCTTATCCCCTGACGCTTGGCCATTCGCAGACCATCAAACCGATGCCGCAATCACTTCAACCGCTTGAACGTCTGATGCAAACGCTCACCGAGCGTGCCAGGACGTTGCCCGAGGGTTCCTACACCACGAAACTGCTCAAAGGCGGTGTCCCAGCGATCGGTGCCAAGGTGGTCGAAGAGGCGGCCGAGATGGTCGAAGCGGCCGGCGAGCCGGGCGATGCCGGACGAGCTCATTTCATCTACGAAACGGGCGATTTGCTGTACCATGCTTTCGCTTTGATGGCCTATCGCGGGGTTTCGCTCGACGAAGTCGCGGCGGAATTGGCTCGGCGCGAAGGGACTTCGGGGCTGGCCGAAAAAGCGAATCGCAAAGCGACGTGATCGGCCGTACTCGGATGCAGGCGGCACCTCTCGTCCTTTACCCGTCATTCTCTTGATTAACGACGTCGTTTATCTTTTGACGCAGCGCTTCAGGCAAGATTCGATCGGCAGTCTGCCGCTGCGGTGCGACCCAATCCCCCACTGTTTGCCACCTGTCAGAGCCTTGCAATGAACGCGACACGTCAAGAGACGCCAAACCTTCGGATCGGAATCCCCAGCAAAGGGCGACTCAGCGAACTGGCCGGCGATCTGCTGCGTCAGGCTGGGTTGCAATTTCGCCGCCAGGAACGCGGACTGTTCGCGCGGGTGAGCGGGTTGCCGGTCGACCTGACTTTCTTGCGAACCGACGACATCCCGACGCTGTGCGCCGAAGGTGCGATCGACATGGGAATCACCGGCAGCGATTTGTTGGAAGAAGCCAATGTCGACTTGGAAGTGCGTTTACGCCTGGGCGTGGGCCGCTGCCGCTTGGCTGTTTGTGTTCCCGACGATTCGGCTTACGAGACTGCTAAGGATTTGGACGGCAGCCGGATCGCGACCAGCTTTCCCGGTGTGACAACTGCGTATCTTGCCAAGCACGGCGCCGCGGCGCATCTGGTTTCGCTGTCCGGATCGGTCGAAGTGATGATTCAGTTGGGAGTCGCCGATGCGATCGTCGACCTTGTCGAAACGGGCAGCACCTTGGCGGCAAACCGATTGCGGATCTTGGACGAAATCGGTCAATATGAAACCGTCTTGATTCAGAACAAACAGTGTCGTGATCGCGAAACGGCTGATCGTGTCGTCAGACGCTTAGAAGGTGTGACGCTGGCACGCGATTATGCGATGTTAGAATACAACGTGCCGCGAAAGTTATTAGAAAAAGCCGAAGCGATTACCCCTGGGTACTTTTCGCCGACCATTTCGCAACTCGAAAACTCATCCTACGTTTCGGTTCGCGTGATGGTGAAACGCAAAGAGGTGATCAATGTGATGGAGCAGTTAGAAATCATCGGGGCGTCAGCAATTTTTGAGACCGCAATCACCAATTGTCGATTATAAAACACGACTTCACATCGCAAACCGCAAATAAGATTTTCTGCCATGACTCAAACACCTGACTCCAACGCAGCGAGCGTCGACTACCCGATCGAAATCGATGTTCATGATGTCAATCGATTGTTGCAAAGTGGCGAAGACTTTCTATTCCTCGACGTTCGACAACCGAATGAGTATGAAACCGCGTCGCTGCCGGGAACGATACTAATCCCGTTAGGCGAACTCGGATCGCGGTTGCCAGAACTGGACGAATATCGCAATTCGCGAATCGTCGTCCATTGTCACCACGGCGGTCGCAGCATGCGAGCGGTGATGGGATTGCGACAGCACGGTTTTAAGGGGGCCCAAAACATGGCAGGTGGGATCGATGTTTGGAGCCAAGTGATCGATCCCCAAGTGCCACGCTATTAGGCGTCCGATTAAAATCCGGTCGCCCCTCCGCCGCCAATCGTCAAGCTCTGCTTTCAAACAGAGCCTTATCGATTTACCGACCGAACATTTTGGGGCGTTACCGCAAACTTTCGCCGCGAGCGTGCTTAGCGATCGTTTCTTGAAAACGCTTCTTGCCCGCTTCGACAGTTGACCGAATCGCCTTGGTCGCTTCTTCGCTTTCTTTTCGCAGTTCAGCAACCGTCTCCAACGACTCGATCTGGAAGTCGCTGATCGCATCGACCAACTTCTGGACGCTCGCCGGATCGACCGTCGAACCGTAACCCGCCTTCAGCGCCGCCCGTTCGAGTTCGCGGCCGAGCGTTGCGACATCTTCAAGACCTTTGTTCAGCCCGTCTTTCATCGCTTCGGTCGCCTGCGTGATCTCATTCAACCCATACTGGCTGGTATAAACCGTCCGCAGGATCGTGAACACGTGCTCGTTGGTCGTAAAGAAAGTCACCGCGCGACGATAGACTCGCGTCTTCACATCATTGGTCTGCTTCAGTTTTGCGACCAGCGTTTCGCCGACGTCATAACCGATCCGCAAGTTTTCCGAGATGTCCTTTAGCAGTTGAAACGTCTCGTCTTGTTTCTGGAACTCATGACGGGCTTGATCGCGTCGCAATTCCAACTGACTTTTTGCCGCCATATCGTCGCCGGCAAACTTGTCGACCGCTTCCTGCGCCGCCGCCAAGCCCGCTTTGGCCTGATCCAGAATCGGCACCTGCATGTCGTACAGTTCGCTTGCAAGCACTTCGGCTTCCTTCAATGCAAACCGGAAATCGATGTAGGCATCCATGATCTCCTGTTCGCGTTTGAGGGCGTCCTTTGTATCTTTCGATACATCGCGATACAGGTCCTCGATCTTATCAAACCGGTCGCTCGGTGTGCCGCGACGCAGTTTCATCCACCAATTGGACATCTTTTCCGTGGTGCTGAACTTTCCGTCATCCAATTGAGCGATCAGGCGCTTGCTGTCTTCGCGGATCGAGTCAAACATTTGGCTGATTGACAAATACCGATCACCGACGGAAATGTTTTCAACGTTGTCGCGAACCAACTGGTTGAACGTGCTCATATGATTCAGCACTTCAGCGATCGCCAGCGTCTTGCCTTCGTCGAGGTGCTTGACATCTTCCAAGAGGTTGACCAGTTCGTTTGGCTGAGCCGATTTGCCGCCCAGTCCGAAACGTTCCAAGGTCGACAAGGCGCGATCGAGATATTGGCGCATGGTCCGTTCGTGCGCGGTCGATGTTGCGGTTTGTCCGCCGGATACTCCCTCGGTCGCTTGGGCTTGCGGTTTGGGCTCGGTCGATTGTGCTTGTTGGTTCATCGCGTTTTACGTGTTTACTTTAGGAACGGGCGACAGATTGCTCGGTTTCGATGGTACCAGTTTGCAGTCTGGACGACCGTTAGATTAGCGCCCCACCTGGCGGGCTGCAATCGATCGCCGGAAAACTTTTGGTTTGGACCGTTGGCTGGTCGAGGAAAGTGCGGGTTTCGTTGACCTTTCCGACGTTGTTCCTACCAAGACACTTCGGCGGGTGCACCGTACAATATTTGCATCCCTGTTGGAGCATCCTGTTTTTTCGCCCTGCTGACGATCGTCATTGGGCGTTTGGCAATCGCAATATCGCTGGACATGAGTCAAAACCGCTCGGCTTCGGCCGCCCAAAACGCCCCTGCAATCGCTGGTTCGGCCGCCGCACCGGCGTCGCGATCGGTTCGTCTACCCGGCGAAGACCTGTCGCTCAATGAGATGCTTCGAGTCATGGATGTCGCTCGCGAAATGCGGCGAAATCGTAACGTTGCTGAAGAGATGTTCCGCCGCGACGAGGTGCGAACTGAACTTCGGTCCAAGCTGATGCGATCCGCTCAATTGGCCGGCGATCGCGTGACCGAAGCGGAAATCGATGCGGCAATTGACCACTATTTGCAGAACCTGCACACCTACAGCGACCCGCCGCCCAGTCTTAAGCGCAAGTTGGCACATGCGTGGGTTTGGCGAAAGCGAATCGCCGCCGGGGCGGCCGCGATCGCGATCACGATTGGCGGAGTTTGGTATCTGTTTTTGTCGCCAATCGCCCCACTGTCGCCAACCGTGCGAGCCGAGCGGGCCGTGGCCGCTGAGCAAGCGACCGCCCAGCGGTTGGTCGACCAGATTCGTGCTTTGACCAGCGACCCGGCGATCGTCAACCAAGCGGTCGCGCTGCAACGCCAGATCGACGCTTCGGGAACCACGGCGGCCGAAGTGACTGCCGCGATTGCGGCGAAGAATGAATTGGCCACGATGGCTGATAAGCTGACCCAAGCCTTCGAAGTTCACATCGTTTCGCGCGACGGTGCACAAAGCGCCTTGGAGCGGGGTAAGGACGATCTCGGTTCGATTTTTTACGTCATTGTCGAAGCTCGAGATGCCGCCGGAAACGTTCTGCCGCAAACGATCCGTAATGCCGAAACGGGTCGAGTCGAAACGGTGATTTCGTGGGCCGAACAGGTGCCCGAAGCGGTTTACCGGCGCTTGGAAGCCGACAAACGACAGGACGGAATGTTAAGCGAAACGCTGTTCGCGACCAAATCACGCGGCACGCTGGAACCGAGCGTCCAAATTGTCGGCCCCGGTGGAGCACCGATCGCGCCAGGCAATCGCTTGACCGATTGGAAATAATGCTTCGAAGTTGAATCGGCGAACATATCGCTCTCGGGAACGACCGCATTGCACATTTATTACACCGACCATTTCGAACTGCCCTTGCCCGCGGGACATCGCTTTCCGATGGACAAGTATCGTCGGTTGCGGCGCGTAATCGCGGCGAGCGATTTGCACCGCGACGATCCGCTGCTGGTGCCTCCGGCGGCGACGGATGATCAATTGGCGACGTGTCACGATCGGCAATACATTCGACGCGTCGTCGCTGGCGAATTGACGGCCGCCGAAGTGCGGCGGATCGGTTTTCCGTGGTCGCCCAAAATGGTCGAGCGTTCGCGGCGCAGCAGCGGTGCAACGATCGCAGCGGGCCGAGCAGCATTGGTCGACGGGGTCGCAGTCAATTTGGCCGGCGGCACGCACCACGCCCAACCTGACTGCGGCGAAGGTTACTGTGTATTCAACGACGCAGCCGTCGCGATCCGGACATTACAGGCTGAAGGGCTGATTCGTCGTGCTTGCGTGATCGATTTGGACGTCCATCAGGGAAACGGCACCGCAGCGATTCTGTCGGGCGACGATTCGGCTTTTACATTTTCGATGCATGGCACCAAAAACTTCCCGCTAAGGAAGTTCCCCAGCGACCTCGACATCGATCTGCCGGACGGAACTGGCGACGAAGTCTATTTGCATCATCTGCATGCGGGGCTAGACACTGTGTTTGCCGCCGGCCCTTTTGATTTGGCGATCTATCTGGCAGGAGCCGACCCGTTTGTTGGCGATCGTCTGGGGCGATTGTCGCTGTCGTTTGACGGCTTGCGTCGACGTGATGAAGCTGTCTTAAGCCGATGCACAGCGATTCAATTGCCGGTAGCGATCGCGATGGCTGGCGGCTACGCGCCCAATATCGACGATATTGTGCGGATCCACGCAACGACCATCGGCGTGGCTTGCGCCTCAATTGGTTTTGGCTGTTCTTTTGGCCATGCTTGCCAAACTTCAAACGCAATCAAAATTGGCAAGAGCAAAACGGCTATCCAAACGTAACTCGGATTCAACTCTCTGGCGTTCAACGCCTTGATGACAACGGATGTCGTCGCCGAGATCTAAAGTAGTGGTGCGGCGTCTTGTTGAGAAATCCCTTCGTACCCAAGCAAGTTGACGGTCTTTCGTTCTCCGGCAACCCTTCGACCGCCTCGTGGAGCTTACTCCAAGATTCCATGGACTCGGGTTCTTGCCCGTCGAACCTTTGAATCGCAGCTTCGCCTCCGTCCGTGTTATGATTGAGGACGGTGCCGTGTGCTCCGCAGAATATCTGAAATGCCCGCGACATCTTGAGCACCTCGATGTGCTAATCTAGAACGCGCAGCACGAATAGGCAGACCTTATGGATGAACCCATCGAGGCACCGGCTGTGATCATGCTAGCCCGCGCGGTCACTCGCTTTTCAAGACATTATTATCGATGATGCCTGCATTTCCCTGCACATCGACCATCCTTGCCTTCGAGTCGTTTGAGACACCTGAGTTGTCGAAGATGTAGACGGGTTCTGGGCTGTTTTTAACAATGATCGCCGCCCCTTGAAACCGGCTGATCTTGTTGCCTTTGATGATAACGGTTGCTTCCGTAGCGTTTACGGCTGATCGGTAGCCGTCGAATGTGTTGTCCGAAACCGTCGCCGACGAGCTCTCCCAAATCCAGATCGCATTGCCTTGTTTCCCGTCGTTTCCGGTGAACGTGTTGCCGCTCGCTATCGCCGTGCCCTGCACCAGAACAGCCGCCACTCCACCGCCCGAGATGCGGTTGTCTCGAATGGTGGCTGTCGAATCGTCCTTCACGGCGATGATCGGTGGAACGCCTCCTATGCGAGAGAGATTGTTCGCTGTGATGATCGCTGTCGAACCCTCGGTGATGCCTATCGCAACTTGGCTGTTGTCCTGACACTTATTCCCATGTATGACCGCCGTGGCCTGGCCCTGCAAGCCGATCCCCGCCTGCTCGTTCTCTTGGCACACATTGCTGACGATCAGCGGGAAAGCCCCATTGCAACCGATGCCAGCCATCTTGTTCTTGCGGCAAATGTTGTTTCGCAGGATCGGGCTAGCTCCGTCACGGCAACCAATGCCAGCCATTTCGTTCTCGTAGCACTCGTTGCCTTCCACGATAGGTGCCGAGTCTGTCGTTCGAATGCCGATACCTGCCCGGCGATTCTGGTAGCACTTGTTGCCTCGCATGATCGGCATGGAGCCTTCTCGGCAACCGATCCCCGCCCTGATATTTTGGAAGCACAAGTTGTCGGTGATGATCGGGCTCGCTTTGCGACAGCCGATTCCCGCCCGCAGATTTTCTTTGCAGGTATTGCCCCAGATGATTGGCTCGGCGCCTTCCGCCACACCGATTCCGCCACCCATGTTCCGATAGACGGTGTTACCAGTGATAAGCGGTTCGGTGTTCGTATTTTCTTTGCCGAGGATTCCGATGCCAACGTCGCCATTGTGGTGAACGAGGCAATTCATTACTGAACAAATCACGCCTTGAACGCTGATCGCCGGGCTGGTCCCTTCCGCCTGCACCGAGCCCTCGTCGTCGCCCAGTTCCTCACCGTGCGAGTCGAAGTGCTTTTTCCAGACAGCATCGTCGTAGACACCGACGTTGGTGACCGTGAAGCCATCAAGCGTACTGCCTTCGGCCATCACGACGCCCTGCGTTTTTTGGCCGCCGTCGATGACAGTGGCTTCGGCTCGTTTCAGGCCATCTGTTCCCCTGGAATCATCGCCATCGCTTCTCAGGGTGATCCCCGGTTTGAGTGCAATCTGTTCAGAGTATTGACCGGGTGCCACAAAGATGATGTCGCCGGGGGCTGAGGCGTCAATCGCAGCTTGTATTGACGGGTGATCCTGTGGAACACTCAGGGTCGCAGCAATCGCTGGTTGGGTTGCTGCGAAGAGAAAGAGAAACAGACTCAGTTTGGCTTTGCGGATCATGTGGCTTTGTCCCCTCTGGTTCTTGAACAGTAATGAAATTTAATCATTCAACAACGCCTTCCGCGGCTCAAGGTCCGCCAATCGGTGAGCGTCGTCGAGACCGAATCGCTGAACGACCTGCGACACGTTCCGCAAACGGAAGCAACCAAGCCAGTTCATGATGATGCCAACCTCTCCACCCTGTTCCCAAACACCACTCTGAATCCTGGTCTAACGCCTTGATCCAAGTTCGTTGCCATCCAGCCAGTAACGTCCGTGATCGAATCGTCAACGAACGACCGTTGGCATTTGGGGCAAACGCTGATAAATCTTGGTGCGTGGCGAAAAAAACTGACCTGTGGCAAGCCAAAGTTCACCAAGATGTTCGGTTGATCGCAATTCAAACAGATGATTGGTTGCATCCGCCGCCAGGCACTCTTCATCGCCGCCCAGGGAATTTGACCGTCCTCCAGTCCCTCCCAAGCGAATCCAGCTCTGCTCCCTGGCACGGCTTGCTGGTCGTCTGGCTGATTGACGAAGCGATGGTGCCATTTGCTCGTCAATAGCTCGACGGAAAAGTCCTCGGCCAATCGCTCACCATATCGGAACTCATCGCCGATTTTGTGAGCGAACACTTCTGTTTTGCGATTTATCAGCGTGACTTGAACGTCGGGGCTTGCCAGCCCAGAAGCCTTGAAGAAAGGTCGCAGGTCAGCAAGTTGATCCGACCAATAATGAACGGTGACTTGATTCGATTGGATATCGACCAGATTCAGTCCACAACGACGAACGACTAACCGGACAATTCGTTCGTTATCCTCGTTTGTTAGTTTACCCAAACGATCAGCCGCACGAGCCAAAATCGGTTGATCGGCGTTTTGGAGCGACCACTCAATCGGATCAGCGACTGACCAGGAATTCAGCGTGTCGGTTTGAATAAGGTGATAATTGGCTGCGGGCGGTACAGCAACCGGGGGGTCGATGCAGGAAATGCCAATAGCAGAGCTGCATTGCAGAAATTCACGTCGATTGATCATAGTGGCTCCTTTCGAAATTACCCTAGCTGAAGACGTTGGTCGTTCCGCCAGGGTTCACCATTATCGAATTTCTCTAAGCGACAAGCCCAATTCTCGCAAGCTAATTTTTAGTCTTTAATTCTAAAACCTAGGCGACCTCGAAAATTCGATGGCGATTGACGGTTTTGGATGGTGACTCGATATGACCTTTGCTTAAAAACACCGACAAGTTCTAGCGAGGAGCGTCTGGACGATGAATTATCTAACTCATTCGACCTGCAGGACTACTATAAAAAACCTTTTGTGATTTTCGAATCGCTCGCAACGATCAACGCCTGCATTTGCTTATGCCTTGTCCTGCCTTGACATCACGAAGTGCTCGATATGGGTTTGATTTATGTCCGTATCGGCCTCTTTCGTCAGGTCGTCAATGTACTCGTTTTTCTGGGGCATCGGTAGTCACAGAACGACACTTGGGTGTCTGGCCGTACAGGAAGTCATCGCCGGATTTTTGAATGGCAACTTTCATTTTGCGTTCCAGGATCGTGACTTTGATTTCTGACCGAGTTAGCTGTTGCGATCTGAAAAACGGTCGCAGGTCGGCAAGTGGTTCCGGCCAGTGGTGAACTGTGACTTGATTCGATTCGATTTCGAACAAGTTCAGGCCAAAACGACAAACGACCAGTCGAATGATTCGCTCTGAATCGCTTGCGGACAGGTTTCGAAGACCGTCCTTGGCCCGTCAGAAAATTGATTTGTGGGCGTGATCCAAGCACCACTGAACGGCGTCGTCAGCCTGGAAGGCGTCTTCCGAAATCGTGTAGACAAAAAAGTGGGGGCTGGCCACTGTTTTCTTCTTCGCCTGCACCACCGCGCTGAAAACGCAATGCTTGGGTGTCGCATCAAATCTCGTTATCGCCGTTGCTATCGAAAGTTTGGCGAGTGACGGTTGAGAATGCATCACTCCAGTCTGCAACATCATGGGGAATTAAAATCAAGAGCGCTCAAGAGGTCCACCATTGGAAAGTCGCTAGCAATCGCGTTTCATTAACTGATGGCACCTGCATTCGAGGGCAGCAACAAACATTTTTATCGAGCGAAAAAAAGACTTTGGTAACCCATCTCCTTGGTGAGGCTCCAGCAGGTGCCTTTCGCCCCGTCGCGAGCTTTTGTGACCTTGCCGATGATTCTGCCGCAATCATCCGATCACTGTCCCAGAACTACGTCGGCAAAGATGTTCGGTATGCAATCGTCTGCGGTGCGGGTTGGTTGCTGACAGGATAATCGGGAACGTTGGTAACAAACAGAACTAGGAGTGATGGCAGGCCACTATAAGATGGCCAGGAGGACCGCATCCCCAGGGTGTTGACTAAATGGGGCAAAGCTGATTTTCCACTTTGGCCGTGAGCAAACGAACGGGGCCATACCACCCTGTAAGCATTCGCTTGCTGGATATGGTCCACTCTGGCATAAGTTCAATCAACAGATTCGCCACCTTCCAGCACGTCCTTCAGCGTCAACAGATCAGTTTCAACCATTGCAACATCTTTCACAAACTGTCGTTCGTTCATCTCGGGAAGTTGAAGCAACGTGAACATGACCTCACTTCCGTCTCCATTGGGAACAACCCGCATCGAATTGCGGATCGATTGACCGTCAGCTAGTTTGACGACATGATCCAGAACTCCGAACTCGTTGGCTGGGACAAATTGAATCTCAATACATCCTGTGGCAGTCTCCATGAGCCATGCACCTTCAGATTGCTTGACTGACAGGCAGAACGATCGAATCCACTTTGGCAAATTCGCTGGATTCGAGGCGAACTGGTAGACCTCAGAGGGTGGGCGGTTGATCGAACAAGCGATCGTGAGTGATTTCATCATTGCGTTTCGTCTGTTGGGCAGCGTCAAAGTTAGCAGTACCGGTTATCGTCGTTGGTCGAATGCGTTTAGTCAGCCGGAAGCGACATGATACTTGATTAGCCCCAACAAACGATTACCCAAAGGATCTTCAGTATCTGACATTCCCACGACGGCAGCCAGGAAAAGGATCGCAATTGCCAGTGGGTGTGACATGGTCGCTGCATTAACTCGGTTCGTCTGAAAAGATGCCATTTCCGCAATTCTATCGAAGCAGGCAAAGCTGGGTTAGAATTGGCGAACACAACTTCGGAGATGCAAATGACGATTTCACGACGACAATTCTGCGAAGCATTGGGGGCCAGCCTCGCCGTAGCCAACGCCAATGCGTTCGCCGATGATTCACAGCGCAAGACGCTGCGAGTCATCGCGTACAACGTCTACGGATTCATTGGCTGGCCACAACAGCGTAACTTGGCTAAGCATGCCGTTGCCAAACGTCAAATGGCGAAGCGATTGTCGATGGAATTGGCGCTACATGATCCCGACATCATCAACTTCTCTGAGTCACCCGAGGAAGAACTTACAAAGGAAGTTGCCGAGCTTCTTGGGATGAATCACGTTCGATTCGCCAGCGGCGGCAATTGGCCGGGGACACTGCTGA
>DNWZ01000256.1 GCA_003506095.1 Planctomycetaceae bacterium
TCAATCACAACCCCGGCCTGGTGGACAATGGCAACGCGCTGATCGCAACGGCCGAAAAGGTCGAACGGACCTTCTGGAACGCCGTGGACGAACATGTGATGCCGCGAATAGATGATGCGATATCACAATACCTGTATGCCAAAGGCGCCGAAAAACAAGCGTCGCAACTGCTAGAAGCCATGGCACCTCGCGAATCGTCCATCGCACAAATGATGGAAAATGAAAATATCACGGAGTACGAAGCCAAGCTGCTGTATCAGGAGCGTTTCGACGCGGCGCAAGCGGTCCTTCGAGTCCCCATTCAATCGTACTTAAACGAGCTCGGTGATCGCGTCTTCGGTTTACCCAAGCCTCCCCTCTTTTTCTTGACGGGCGAATCCGACCCCAAACAAGCCGACATTCTGGAAATTAACGATCTGATCAGGACCAGCGTACAAATGCCCTCAGAATCAAATCCTTCATTATTCAGCCACTTCGACGTTAGCTTTGCAGACGCACACTCGATCTTTAAGGACGTGACGGGCGAGCGACTCAGAGCATTCATTTTCGATGGTGAACCATCACGCTTGTCGTTCGACTTCCTGAAGGAGAATTGGCGCGACGTCCGACTTCTGGACCGCATGGGGTACGACCTGCCATTGATCGACGAGAATCGAGTGAAGTTCGGGGAGTTGAACCTATACATAACCAATCCCTCGCTGTTTGATATCAAAGGCTCAACGATCGGCGCGGGAGTGAAGATGAAAAAAGAAGTGGGCGGCGTGATCTATAGCTTTGACGCAAGCCTACAGGAGGAATTCGATGCAGAAGGCACGAAAAAAATTAAAAACCAGGTTTTCTTAAAGATACAATACTAAAGTCTTGACACCTTACGAAATGCCACCTGACCTTGCAGGCGAGCCAGCTACATGGCAACGAAATGAGCGTAACGATACACGCCCAGAAAACGCGACGAACCGGTAGGATCGAGATGCAACTCACCGATTCTCACAAAGCGCGGGTGCGATTCAGCGCCATCGCCTTCAGATTATTTTGCGTTGTACTTGTACTTTTAGAAACTGTGACGGTTTCTAAGTGCCAAGAGTTAGACAGCTTGAAAACGCCAGATCTAACTAAAGAACTTGAGCGATTTGATATCGCTCAATGCGAGTCCGGCGCCTTAGTCACCTTCACGGCGTTGATTACTCCGGGCGAGAAACCCCTTGCGGTCAAAATTGACTGTCTAGCGCAATTGGCCGCATGGAAGCCTGAGGCTACGGTAATACAACAGTTCGATTCATTTCGCGAGGTCTTGCTGCTTCTAGTTAATGGGCACCAATTGTCCGAGACGTTGAACGTCCTGGAACCTGAGATCCAGCAACTCAACTTCATATTGGACGATGGCTTTATCAAGGTAACCTCACGGAATCCGTCCTCGCCAGGATTTACGGGTATAAGTACTTATTCCGTCGATTTCGCCGACCTCGTCCGGCAATCGCCCAGCATCGTGCTCAACCGCAGTCATATCCCGGGGGGGATTAATTTTCATGATGAAACGAAACGCGGCTTCTTCCTTCCTCGATCGGCAGTCGGCGAGCAGTTTCTGGGTCACCCGTTGCAAACGTACGCCTGTTTTACGAAGGACGGTTGGTGCCAAGTCCTCGGCGGAATCCTCTGTGATTTGAAAGGCTCGCCTCGTCATGAGATTGCGGCAGCCTATCCACGAATTCCAAGCAACCTGACCTTGGCGAACGCCGAAGGTCAAGCACCAACCCCCGTGCGAGAACTGGGTGAAATCGGGAGTCTTCTCGATTCCAACAGCGACTCTGCTAAGGTTTTGACGGAACACTGGCGGGAAATCGACAGAATCATGCGAGCATTCAACAGCGGTTTCGATGGTCAGACCGAAGCGTACACCGCGATCAAGAATTTGATCAATCAATTGAACTTCGGTGTCGATTCGGTGTTTTCCGATCACGACGTCGTAATTCTTGACCCCGTGGCTCGAGGCTTTTATCTCGAACAGGCGGCGTGGAACGAGAAGCAGGGATTGTCGATTATTACGGCCTGCTTTCAGCTCGGCCATGCCTACACAGAGAAGGAGATGCGGTTCGCGCTCACCGCCCGGGCGGCCAGCCTCGGTTTGGGGGCCAGTGCCCAAGAGATCGACTCGGTCAAAAGAACCATGGATCAAACAGGTCCTGCGATATTGCGCACTGCGGTCGCCGCACACTGGGATTTTCCGGTGACCGAAGAAGGGATTGCCAGCGTCGTCACCTTCCTCGAAACCGCCCGGTTGCCGAGCGCTCGGGCGGAGGCGATGGACGCGCTGATTTTACTGGGCGAAGTGGGGCGGATACCGGAACCACGGATGGCAACGTGGCTCGAAGAGAACTTGGTTGACGCCGAGTTGCCGCTGCGGCGTCGGAAACTGGCGTTCCTGATGAAAACGTCGAGCGGTCGGGCATACCTGCTAGCCAAACTGGCTGACGGCAGCCTGCCTGCTGAGGTTCAGACGCTGGCCAAGT
>DNWZ01000725.1 GCA_003506095.1 Planctomycetaceae bacterium
CAGCTTCTGCACCAGTGATTGAATTCGGTAAAGCTCCTGCGCCTAATAGACAAACCCAGCAGTGAATAAAACGTATGGCTTGATCGGTGTTACTGTGCTGACCTTGCTGATCGGAAAGCGTGTTAGAGTGCGCACCTCGATTTCGTAAAATTTGTAGGTCAGCCAAAACGCTCATCGCCTCCGGACAGGCCCGACAAAGTTGCTTCAGCGGTGCATCGTCGCTGCCCGTAGCCTCTTGCAGCAGGATGTACCACAGCGATGGAAGGTCGAAAGATGACGTATGATTGCCAATCCCCCGCAGTGTCCGTTGAAGCTTCGATGTCGATACACGGAAAAAGCGACTTAGTTCGCGTTCCTGTTCACTGTGAACCGTCCATCCAATTTCACGCAAAGATTGAAGTGTTGGTTCTGGGTCGAGTATTTCAGCAGCGAAGCCAGTCCCAAGCTGACTGACATCTATCTGACGACTCGCCAAATAGTGGGCCGCTGCCTCTTCCATCGCTGCCCAAGCGATTGCATAGGCTGACGATATGCGTTCAGTACGTGGCTGGCCTTCTACCTCATCAGCTTCGAGCAAGTCGTAATGGAAACGCAACAACCCATCGCCGATAGCCTGCGGTAACGCAGGTAGAGACTGTACCTGACTCTTTGCTTCTGCGGCCCTCTTGGATAGCTGCTGGTGATGTTCGCCTTCAACAAGATACTGGCTGCGTTCCTTCAGCTTCTTCAAAGTATTTAGCAATGGTTCAATGCGTACGGCCTGAGAATCCGTGGCGTGCGCGACGATTCGTTCAATGTGTTGCTTAAGTGCTTCGCTTCGCTCCCGGCCAACCGGGTCTTGAACTTGCCACTGCGGATACTGCGAGCGAGCGGGCAGAAACAATCGGACCACGAACCAAGCGGACTCCGTCGGCTGCAAAGCTTCAATGGAAACAAAACCGTGCCGACGACGCAACAATGGTACAAGTTCACCGACAGCAAGACGCCATTGCTCAATGTCTTCAAAGCTTGCGTGAATCGACAATGGATCGTTGCGATCGATTCTCAGTTTCTCAATTCGCCCGCCACCCTCGCTTCCCACCTGGTACTCAATGATTCGGCCGCTCTTATGCTGCTGAGGAAGCAACTCAACTCCAGTGGGCTCCTCAGAACAGACAAAAGGAAGAAATGCCTTGCAAATCGGGTCAAAGAATAGCCAGGCTTGCTTACGTCTGGATGCGTCGATGCTGAAGCTCAATTCACCCTCCATAAAATGCCACTGACCAGCGACGACTTTGATTAGTTCACGATTTGCCAATGAGATTACGATTGATTCGATCAACGGTTTTTCAAGCCCAATAAGTCCGTGCATCTCGTCAACGGTCGAAACGTTTGCGCGAATAAGCCTATAGACTGTTTCTTCAAACAGATCGAGTTCAGAGGTGCGCTGGCCATTGCCGACGACACGGATCAATACGACTGGAAGTCCCGCGATGGCTTCCTTTCCGTAAATCCGATCTCGAAGATCCTTGTTGAGATCAATTATCTTTGATTCCTGCGTTGGAAAATTCAGTTGGTTCGCTGTTTCAAGCATTGGCCGACTCCCTGCATTGTTCTCTGCAAAGAGTAAGGAGATTGATCAGCGGTTTTACCTCAACCTTGTCCCGCATTTCCGGATCATCAACCAATGCTTGGTTTCCAACGACGATCAGAAGTCGTTTTTGACGGCTCAACGAAACGCAGAGGCGGTTTGGGCTAAGCACATGGCCAAAACGTCCGAAAGCAGACTGTTTGCGATTGCAACGTCCCAAAGAAAGTATCACAACGTCGAACTCTCTTCCTTGAAACGCGTCCACGGTACCGACGCGAAACCGCTCGCCTCCATCGCTGGCATCCCCAGCACGTTCATGAATAATGTGCCATTCAAAAGCGTCGTCATCCTGCCGTGCCAGACCATTCATTTGAAGATGCTCGAAGATGCAGTTTCGCTGAGCCTTGTAGTACGTGATAACACCAAGGCTCAATCCGTTCATGGTTGGATCATCCAATAACGATGCAGCGATCTGTGCAACTTTTGCGGCTTCCGTTGGCCAGTAGGTACTGTGTTCCTTATTCTTAATTTCTCGATCTTCACTTCCGTTGGGCTTCACGTCGTGCCATGCGATACAACGTCCTTCATATCCTGCGATAAAATGCTCTTTGAGTAGATCTGTGGGACTTCGATAGGCTTCGCCATGCGGATCGTAAAAATGATCGCTGACAAATTTTGCCAAAACCGGATGCGTGCGAAACTGTTCGTCAAGTGTCACGAATCTCGGATGCCCATCTCGCTCCGACTGCTTATTCGCGTGATCTTTGAGCAATTGAAACAGACTCTTTTGCAAGTAGTCCCTTGTTTTTTCCAGCAACGACGTATCCTCGTGACCTTCTTCCATTTTTTTGGCGAGGTTATCTTCGATCAAGTGCGGAAGTTGGCGATGGTCACCGACAAGGATGATCCGCTGCCTCGCTTGCGCCATTGGTATGTACAAATCAAGTGGAGTTGAGCGGGCTGCTTCGTCGACGACGACGGTCATCACCCCCTGCGACTCACCGACCGCGTCGATTCTCGCTTGGTGAAGCTCAGGTTTTTCGCTGCCTTGGCAAGTCGCAGCGTAAGTCGTCGTATACCGCGAGAGTGTTTCACCGACGTCTTCAATGTCTTCGAGACGATTGAGGAATTCCCAGGCGATACGCTGCTTCGTGTTGAAGGCGTTCAGCTCCTGCTGGCAGATCGCAGACTCAATTCGATTGAAGATATCGTTGAGCGGTTCGATCTTCAGTTTTCGGTGACTGGTAGCCACCGGACGCCAGCGTCGCAGTAAGCGGCTTCGTAAAACGGAAAGACCGTACAAGTCTTCGTCACACTTTGGCGGATCACACAACAATCGGTCTAGCACTTCTCGTTCGTTCTCTGCGAACCTATTGCCAAGCTTGGCAAGCAACGCCCGAACCCTTGCGGCACCATCGTCCTGCCAAGACACAATCCTGGTCCGTAGCGATCGCACGAGACGCAGATCGGTCGGTCTGCGACTGTGCTTGCCCAGCTCTTGGTGAATCTGTTCGAGATCGGCAACAATCGACGCTGGCAGATGGTTCCATGCGTCAGGCAAAACAGAAGCAATAGCCGCGATTAAGTCATCGAGAACGGGTGGTCCGAGACGATATCGCAAGATCAAGTCTCGCATTCGCGAACTGAAGTTATCGAAAGCGGTAGGTCGATAGTCTTTCCTGACTGACTGTTTCAGTTTGCGTTGCCAAGGCCCGATCAAGTCTCGCCATGTCTGCTCAGCGTCACCGTCCTTGCTGCGAACGCCGAACTTGATCGGTGGTAGCCCATGAACATCAATGCGGGCAGCCGCATTTTCCACCGCGTCATGCTGATAACCGGAGATCAAAAACATGCCTGGAGCCATTTCGCTTCCCGCCACTTGGCCCAACCGCTCCAGGATCGCTCGAATGACCGTAGTTTTTCCAGTCCCCGGCGGCCCTTGGATAAGGCATAAATCCTGGCAATTGACAGCCATCTCGATCGCGCGTTCTTGCTGTGCCGTCGGCGGGAGTTCAGGAAAAATCTTTCTTCGGATCTCAGGAGTGAGGCCGCTGATGCGAGTTCGCTGTCTCGATTGGTAAGGTTTTCCAGCGATAAGTTGTCCCAGTGGCTGCAACGGACTATTGCCGCCGACAATCGTCCTGTACGCGGCTTGGCGGCGTCCAGCCATCGTCAAATTACCGCTCAATGAACAGACCATGACGCCGGACGCAGGTGGATCGTTTTTGTCTTTAGCCAAACGAACGACAACGCAACGATTCTCCGGATCGACCTTCAAAACTGAACCAAATGTTAGCGGCAACGGCCGTCCGATGCTTGTCAAACCATCGACATTCAGATCAACGTCTTGTCCCGTGAAGTTTCGCGGCGTTAGACCATCAAGCCACTCTTTGTACTCCGTTGTGTCCTGGTAGAATTCGACTTGATCTCCTGATGCTTTTAGCCCAGCTGGAATATCGTTGCAGAGTACTTTGATCGTTCCGGATTCCGACCATGATGTGTAAGGAATGCAGCCAATGCTTCTAACGCGTTCGAGCGTTTCTGAGATTTCGAGTTCAAAGTATCGCGACCAAGTCTGCTGATACATGACTTCGGAGGTGTCCCACTTGTGACGTAACGGGTCAGCCTCAGGACATTTCCCTAAGCAAGCAATGCGATCCGCGCTAAATCGAGGGGACGCATACGCCAGCACCATGTCCGATCTTTTCCGTCTAGATTTGCCAGGAAACGTCACGTTTGTCACTTCGTATAGAGAGAGTCCGCTCTCGGTTGCGCGTTTCACTTTGACGCTGGCCACCCGGCCGTGGATGACAAAAACCCCCTCGTTTCTCGACTGATCGTCTGGACCGATCACAATTCTTGGCTTCTCAGTTCCTTTCGCGGCTTGAACGACAATGTCCCGTTCAAGCCAATTTTCGTAGTCGCCTCCCAATTTAAAGACTGACTCTAGGTTCTTTCGCACCTTCTTGACGTTCGATAGATCGAGATGCACTACGAACGGCTCAATCGAAAAACTATCCGGCTGAAAAGGGTGAATCGTAAGTTCGACAAGATAGTCCAGCTCCCGATGTTGCACCCGATCCACAACACATATGAACGATATCTCTGAATTATGGATGTTGGTCAGTCTGCGATGGTCTTCCTCCGCGAGGCAAGAGATTGAACTAATCCCTTCTCCAGCCAGCGTTGAAATCAAGACTCGATCGTTGTTGCTCCAGGTAAGACGAACTTCGGCTGGCTTTCGATAAATGCTCTCGGTGGAAGGATTGTCAAGCCGCGCCAGGAACGTAAACGACTCCGTAACCGGGGGGATGTCTGGCTTCATGTCCGGCCTCCACTATTGGCGGCAGGAAACCAAGTCGGAATCAGAACTCGATGCGGGCTATCTAAATCCCCTGTATGTATCCACCAGCGAGTAGAGCGTTTGATGGGCAGCGGATGATCACTACTGCCGGCTATCATCTTATGAAAGCCTGTCTCGTAAGCCACGCGAAACGCGAAACGATCCGAACACGCATCGAGACGAATTTGCGATCCAACCAAACTGACCTGCATTTCTGCTTTGTCAACTTCACGCTCGCACAGGGTGAAGCAATGTCGAGTCATCAACTCAGCCGACGAGCCTGAACTGGTCAACTGTTGAACTAAAAAGCCGACTGGCGGAGTCGGTGCAGGAGCGGAAGCGGGTTCACCGTCGTTGTGTTTCAAATGCCTTCTCAGCATTTCCTCACCCACTTCTGTCGCCAAGGCTAGCCCAGGGTCATCGTAGCCAGCGTCTAGCTCAGGATGCCAAAGCCGTATGTCCCATTTGAGGAAAGCTGGCCGTCCGGTTTCGCATACCGGACACGTTTCGTCATTCAGGTAGAAATCCCATTGGCATTTCGGACAACGAACCAACGCATCGCGGGCCTGCGTCAGAACCGTTTGCCAAACTCGCATGCTTGGACGTTCGTCTGGATTTAGCCGACCTTTTCCAAGAGTATTTTCAAATGCCGTTTGCATCTTCGGCGAGCAAACCTTTTCCCAAGGTATGCCAGGCGTGTCGCATGGATCGTCTTCGTCGTGTACCCAGGGAACGTCCGCCTTTTCCCATGGTTCGATATTGTCTGACACTCGCAAACTGGGAGTCGCAGTACGACTCCAACTCGGTCCTATTGATGCTTCGCCACGATTGAAGGCTTCATGTTGACACAGGATTATGTAAGCCAAGCAAGCGAAGCCGAACACGTCACTGCGACAATCGCTGTGACCACACTTCGCCAACTCGGGTGCAGCGTAGCGAACTGTCCAAAAACCAGCACCCTGCTCATTGCTCAAGTGCATGTTGTCAGCGTCTATCAACCAAACTCGATATAGGTCAATTTTCTCGCTGATGAAAATGTTCTCTGGCGAGATATCTCCGTAGCCGACAGGAATCGAATGCAAACTGCTCAGGACTCTTGCAAGAGATGTGAGAATCCCAAGCCGCCTTCGTAGTCCGCCAGACGCAACGTAGTCCTCGCGTAACTCTTGGCCACTAGGAAGCAGCAAGCACTTAATCGGAACCATGTCGCGAACCAAACGCATGCTGTAACCGCACCAAGGCGACGCCAACAGCGTCTCTGGGGCAGCGACTTGAATACCCGCCAGGTCAAGTTCAAGCAGACGCCCAAAGCGTTGACGATAAAGCTTGTGCTTGCTCTCATCCTGAATGATGCGACTGTTCTCACAGACAAGCTTGACTAACACCTCTGCGTTCTCTGTACGATAAACGCGACCCTGCCCTCCTTCGCCAAGCGGAGGTGATTTCAACTGGTAACGATGCCCATTGATGTCTTCAACCGTTTGCGGTTGCTCGGAGGCGGCTTCATTTGGATCTTCAGAATCACTCATCTTCTTCCTCCGTCATGAACAGGCAAGCAAGGCTTCGGTCATCGCCCCCAGCAGCCTGCAATGGCCATTCTCGTAACTGTTTCGCAAGCTCATTTTGAGCTGCACGAACACCATTGACACCCAGACGCATTGAGCGGAGGTGGCCTACCAAAGCGCGCCATTCCGTCGGATCTAAGCCGTTGGCAACACCATCGCTAGCCATGACAACGCCACGAATGCTGCCACTGGGATGGACCGTCCATTGCCAATCGGCGATGCTAATCTCCCCGCCAAGCGATAGAGTCTCGTTCGCGAACTCCATGGGCTTTGTCTCTGCATGTAAACGAACTGATTGATTATCTTCAATCAAAATCACGCCGTCCCCGAGTTGAACGGTAAGCACGCAACCGTCTGCCGCAGCGGCTGCAGCCAAAATGGTCGATTTGGCATCGGCCTTACCAATCGGATGGATCTCCATGAGCCACCGTTGGTAGAGGGCTCGGATAACTGGCTCAATCGGCGCTTCGGGAATCTGTTGCCACCACCTGAGAGATTGCATCGCAGCATCCACGGCAGCACGAGCGCCTTCGGCCGAACGTGAGCAACTGCCTAATCCGTCTGCCACAGCAATGAACGGTCGCTTCTGATCGGAGCGAAACGCTACCCTATCTTGCATAGGCTGGCCGGTAGACAGGTGATCCTCGCCGACCACTGAAGCCGCAAAGCAGTGCCAACGCATCAGAACTCATCCATATCTGCTGGCCGTGGAATTTGTGGCAGCTTATTCGGATCGGCAGCTCGTGAACGCGTTGCGACAGATTGGCTGACGTAGCGAAAGAATTCGGCAATTTGAGAAGCATCACCTGCCCGAAACAAGGGTTCTTCACCACCATTAAGGAAACGACGAAGCATTCCTTCGTCAGCATCTGAGCCGATCGCCATCGCAAGTCGCTGCGTCTTTCCTGTTCGTCGCCCCGCATTAAAGCGATCAAGTACTAGCTCCCAACTGTCATTCGGATAACCATCGGAAACCAATATGATCGTAGGTCGATAGGCATTGCTCGGCAATGCATCCTTGTTCTCGATCAGCGATTCTGCCAGCTCAAGCGCCGCCCCAAGTGGCGTGTTGCCTGAGACATTCATATTTACCCAATTCACTTCGCGAGCCGGCGCGAGTGGTTGGTGAACCGTGGCTACGCCGCCGAACGTAATGACCGAGACATGAATCTCGGCTCTGGCAGTACGATCATCGCGAAATGTTTCCAGCATCTCGCGCACTGCTCGATTAAGCAACGCGATCTTTTCGCCATCCATACTTCCACTCACATCGGCGAGTAAAATGACGGGTAGCATTCTCTGCGTTGCACGTGTGAACGGTGCGAGATTATTCATCGTATCCTCAAACTCATGTGAATCGAATATGGTCTTATCTGGGATAGTCTCTATTTGCTTGCAGCAAGCCCAAACGGCTTGAACGGAAAGTGCTGGTCGGTGCTAACGTCGATAGCCAAACCACGAGTTACTGAAATCGCATCATGCCGACGCTCAAAAAGAGCGAAGCAATCGTCAGCCGACAGTCCACTTGCAATCCGAAAGTCAAACGCCTTGAGAAACTTGCGAACGTCAACTGTACGCGATACAGCGCGCCAGTTTGAGGACCAAGCGACAACGACTACATCCGTGCTCTGACTAATAAGTAGGTATTCTTCGAGTTCGGATCGACATTCTGCTTCCTTGCCAGATGTCTGTTTACCGAATGATGCCGGCGCTAGTTCGCTGATCGTTTCCAGCGGCCCAAGAAATGCCAACACGGGCTTTGCACACGTTCCCAGGTGCATGATGAGTTCAGGCACGTTCTCGAAACTGGAGTGAACATGATCCGCCAGCATCGTTCCTTCGCTACCGCTACTCAAAGAAACGATGGAATTGAACCGTCCGGACTGCCTTAACGATGCAGCAATCGAAAGCAGTGTCCCAAGCCTCGCATCCGCGTCTTGACTTACCAAGAGAACGTGCTTGCTTAGAATCTGTTCAATCGGAATTGCTTGCAGACCTCCCAAGCCTAGCCTCTCCCCAAACAGCATTCGATTTTTGATACATAGCTCGCGGGGGAATTCCGCTAGTCGATTCGCAAAGTGGACGTGCGGGCGAATGGAAATACCATACTGCTGGGCGAGTCGCGTCTGTAGTTCTTTGATGACATCAAGAATCTCATCCGACGCATGGGGGAGACTTACGATTCGGTTTTGACTTGGGTCACCGAACTGAGTGTTCAGAAGTGCCTCAGGTGGGCTCTTAAGCTGACTGGCTGCAGAGTTATTGTGGCTTAACAGCAAGTTTGAATCTTCCTGAGTACACGCGAGCGCAATTCGTATTCCTAAGTTGCCGGCGAGTGACTTCACATGATTCGTAATTCCAGACAACGTTTGTGTGGCCAACAGTAGATGAACGCCAAACGCGCGACCTTGCTTCGCAAGTCGAGCGAGTGCTGTCGCCGCTCTCGATGATAAAGCGTCGTCCGACTCAAACAGTATTTGAAATTCATCAATGATGATGAGGTGTCGTGGAATTACGCCTCGCGATTCACACCAAGCGGAGTAGTCTCTCACGCCATGCTGAGCAAACTGTTTCGCACGATCTTCACAGATCGCCTTGTAGTCTTCCAGGACCTGCACGCCCAGCATCCGATCTGTCTCTACCGATACGATTTCTGCATGAGGCAGACCATTGGCGTACCTTGCAAACTCAACACCCTGCTTGAAGTCCAGCAATCCAATGCGTAGATGATCCGGGGAATAACGATGGCAGGCACTGCTGATCAAAACATGGATCAAGTTCGACTTTCCGCTGCCACTTCTACCACCAACGAGAGCATGAGGTGCGGCCTCTTGTCCGAACTCGACGGAAACACTTCCGCTATCACCCCAGCCAATCGGAATCCTCAAGTCATCACGTGCGGTAGCTGCCCAAGGTGGTTCTTGAATGAGCCCCGTTAAATCGCCACGGCATGTAGACCACTCTCGCCACTTTTCGCCGAATGCTGAAATTATTTTGCATGGATCGCCGAGCGTCCAGTCGCTAACGACCTCAGTCGTCATTAGTGGAGCGTATCGCTCATGGACGAGAAGATGGCTTAGCCGGTCGGCATTGCCCTCGCACAGTTGCAATGCGTGGTGCAAGCGTCGGTCGCCGCTTTGAGTCAACTGTTTATCAGTCAACGACAGAATTACAGATATCCCCGCTTTCGGTCCAAGTTCCTGCAAACGTTCCAGGTATCCAATCGCTCGGTCGGTCGCCTGCTCAGGAAAATCAGCATAGATGACCAACCTGTGGGCGATCGGCGACTCAGGAAACTGACGATTAAACTCTGAAATGGTTGCGTAACGATTCGTCAAGCGTCTCTGGATAATGTCTTCCATGCGTCGAAATTCGGAAGCTAATGCAGCCTCGATTTCGTCACTTAGGGTAAGGACTTTTCCATGTTCAATGGGCGAGCGGTCGTCTAGCAGTGGCAACAAATCCTGGACAACATTTCCCATACCTCGCGGATCGATTATGACAAGGGAAAGCTGGCCCAAAGGACACGAAAGGAGAGTTCGTATAGCAATACTTTGAGCGGAGACAGAAATTGAATCGCATATAAGCGTTCGCGGAAAAGGGAACGGAATGCACATAGGCACGCTCATTTGCCATTCATTGAATCGCAACATTTTACGTCCAATACATAGGAATCGAGGGACGCTTTGACGAACCACCAACTGGTCGTGCGTCAATCGATCCAGTCGTGGTTGTTGCTCTCTTGCCTGCACGCAGGCTTGCCGCAACAGTTGCTCTGACTCCAACCAACTTGATAGAAACTCTTTATCGAACGCCTCTAAACTGCGGTCTTGTTGTAGACAAAAGTCTCCAACCTTCCTTCGGATCGCATCTTTGAACTGACTCAATTGCTCTCTATTTTGATTCTCGAGTAGAGCCAACTCTTTCGTTGCAGTTTCCAGTCGTTGAACTGTTTCGTTGCGTTTCTGATGCCAGCCTTGTTCGTCGTGATTTTTTGCAGCACTCTGTTCGAGAAGTGCGCGATGTTGATCCTGTAAGTTTTGTTCCGCAGCCGAAAGACGATGGTTTACTGTTACCCACTCTGGGTTAGGCCAACGGAAAAT
Organism: Planctomycetaceae bacterium; assembly: GCA_003506095.1. Lineage (GTDB taxonomy): Bacteria > Planctomycetota > Planctomycetia > Pirellulales > Pirellulaceae > UBA6163. Next base: position 10,582 of record DNWZ01000725.1, read on the forward strand.
CCAGAACGGCGGAAGCCCCAACGGCCCACATTCTCGCGCGATCGTTGCTTCAAACGCACGACGCTCAGTATCAATAGATGCTTGCTCACTAGCCAACTCCGCAATACGGTGATCAATACCTCCTATCTCTGCCCGAATTTCAGCTAAACGCTTTCGTGCTGCTTCGATCGACTTACTGCAACGATCAAGAGACCGACGCGAGGATTCAACTTGTCGATCCGAATCAGACGAATCGAACTGTTGTTTCTGCAACCGCTCAATTGCATTCCTGTTTGAATTTAAAATTGTTTCACGCGTCGCTTTGTAGGTCGCTGCTAGCGATGTTAGGTTGTCCAACGCACTGGATATTGCGTTTGGAGCAAACCACCTTTCGTCGACGCATCTCACGTGATCAGTGCTCATGGCAGCGACTCCACGAGGGTTTTCATATCGTCAACTAAGCACTGAAGTTGATTTTCACTTGCAGCCAACTCATCAGCAAAATTCTGTACTCTCTGCAGCATTGGCCCGAATTCTTCACTTGCAAGGCGTTCGCCAAAACGGTCTTGACAGAGAGTTTGGAAGCGTGCTGCGATCGCCCGCAATTCACTTGCTATGTCTTCGACTGGGTGGCTTAACGTCATTGGTCGTCTCCTACTGGCAAAACTAGAATCCAGTTAGGCTGCGATGCAAAAAGCCATTTCGAAAGCCGATCGTTGGCAGCTTCTTTTGCTATATGAGCGACCGACTGGACGACTTTTGGCGACCAAACATATTGGGCTACCATGTTCCTGACATCTGAACCGCCAGTGAGAGCAAGAACTTTTTCCCAAGCTTCGTCAACACATTGAAACTCAGTGGGATACATAGAAAGCAGGACGTGAGTTGCCTCATCAGCTTCAGCAAGCCGCCACTCTTGGACGGCTTCAGTCAATGTCGATACTTTAGACTCGACCTCCTTTAGTTCAGATTCTGCAACTTGTCGAAAAGTGATCATCGCTCGACCTCCGCAGCAACACGCTCGGCCGGCGATCTATACTCTCTTAGCAAGCTGACGCAGATCGCATCCAATTCTTCTTTCCTTGGCAACATCGCCAGCATGGGTGAACCAAATTTACGCAGCTGATCTCGCAGTAGCCGCTCATCTTCCGGGGAGAGATCACGAATGTCTTTCGTACAAAGCACCGCCGATGCGCTTGCTGCCAACTGATGGCCTTCCGCTTGATGGCACATGTGCTCCAGTTCGCTGAAAAGATAACTCTTGGTTCCAGTCTTGATCTCGAAAGCTATGTTGCTACCTTGCTGAGCTAAAACGCGATCACCACGTCCAAGGAGAACTGTCTGCACAACATCTTCCACAACGAGATCAAGGCGTGTTGCACGCCCATTGCTTACTTTCTCGGTGCGTTGCTCATCGATTCGGCTGCCCAATGGAGCAAGTGCATAACGCGCTAGCAACTCTGCGTACCGCCCTGTCAGATGGCATTTGATTGCTTGTTGCACTCGCTGCAAATCGACCGGCCCGCGAGCATCTCGCAACTGAGCTTGAAGGCGTTCAATGTGCTTGCGAAATGTACTGTCGTTGAGGACAAAACGATTTCCTAACGCGAGTCCCATGTTGTGGCTAATATCAAATCTCGCTGCCAGAATCGCCGGAGTGACTAGTCCAGAGTCAGGCTTCCAATCGAGCCACTGCTGAAGGTCAGGGCAGCCGACCGGAAGAACTGCATCAGATACCGGTTGCAAGATTTCGACATGGGACAATGTTGTTGCCGATACGTAGGATTCCAATTTCTCATGCGCTCGGCTCAATTCGTTGATACAACGTTCAATAGACGCGAGCAGCCATGATTTTTCCATGTGCATACGGTCATGTATCTGTTCAATCTGCTTTCGTACGCTTATATGAATATCGTGTGCTTTAGTGGAAATCGTTTCGAGCGTTTGCAGATTCTCTTCAGCTTGTCGAAAACGCCTTTCGGCTTCATGACAATCGTCTTCGCAGGAAGCGACTTTGCGTTCTTCATCGCAACACGACGGAGGATCATCATCCGTTCCCGATAAGTAGCAGCTTCTAAGTTCCGCGTTCGCAGCATTCAGAGTCGCATTGGCTTGCAACACCGCGTCCGCGGTAGCATGGTAATTGCGACGGGCGTCTTCCATTCGCTCGCCAATTCGCTGCACCTCAGTCGTGATTGCGTCGTCAATAGTTGTTAGTCGCTCATCGATCCGAGACGTGCAGACACCGAAGCTCTCGCCCGCTTGACTTAACAGCGTAGCTAGCTTTTGGAGATCCCCGATTTCCTGCACGTCAACCTGTGGCATTGGCTTAGGGGCTCAAGTAGTCACGAAGATGCGAAGCTTTGGCGCGAAGATGAGGGATGAGTGGCTCAACCGCGGCGTTGAATCGTCGCAAGGTCGACGTCAGTTGATCAAATTCATCAGCAAAACGCTGCTGTTCTTGATCTTGCCACGTGTCCGAAAGACCAGCAAACCGTTGTTGTAGTATGCAAGTTAGCGAATCGACTTCTTCGAGATAGCTGCCGAGTTGTACTGCAAACTCTTCCAGTTCATCGGGATCAGCATGTGCTTGTGGCATCGTTTGTTGCTCCTAAAACTCATCAATGTCAGAAGGGACTAGTTTGGGTTTAATGACTTCATTGGGGTCAATGCTATTGGAACGCTTTGCAACAGACATCGTGAGGAAGTTGAAGAAACGAACGATCTCTGTTGCTTGGTCAGCTTTAAAAAGAAATTCACTGTGTTCGTCGCCCAAGAAACGTGTTAGCATTTTGCGGTCAGCTTCACCGATGCCTAAAGCCATTCTTGCGGCCTTCCTCGAACGCCCATCGGAAACAAGTTCATCGAGCCTTTCTTCCCAACCATTGTCAGTTGGGAGGCCATCGGATACGAGTACAATGGTCGGGCGATATGCGTCGCTTGGGATTGCGTCGCGGGCTTCGACAATTTGCTTCGCAATTTTGAATGCCGATCCCATGGGTGTTTCGCCGTCCGCTGCATAATCGTCCCAAACCACTTCAGAGGCTGCTTTCATCGGAACGTGAATTTTCGCATCGTATGCTCCACCGAAGGTGATGACGCTGACCTGCACTTCGGCACGTTCAACCGCAGCAAAGGATGCGATCATGGACTTCATCGCTATATTGGTGAGTTGCAGCTTGGTTGTTCCGCCGGTGACAACTTCCCACTGCTGGCCATCTTCGATCACGATTTGTCCAGTGCGCTGCATACCCTCTTCGTCAATGACTTCATTCATGCTCCCACTTGCGTCAAGCAACACAAGCAAGGGCAGTACTCGTCGCTTGGCTCTACTAAATTTGGCTAGACCCTGTGGTGGCATCTTCAGATTCCCTGGCTTAAATAAATGAATCCAACATGAAGCGTTGTTGAGTGTTTTTCCCGCTTAATCCTTTTCCTGCTTATTGCTGTATTTGACACAGGCGCTTTCTCCTCCGTTAATTTGTTCACTATAGGCTAGCAAATTCAGCTTCCCGTGTCTATTTGATTACCCTCCCTGAGGGGCTGGTTCTCGGATGGTTTAGGGCGCGGTTAACATGGCTGGAGAAACGAAGCCCCGAGTTTTTGAACTCCAAACCACGGCCCCCCTCCCAGCCACTGTTTCGACGTAAACGCGGCCACCCCATAAGAATGTGGCATTCACGCACAAGTCTACAGGAGGGGTGGAGTACGCTCGCGCCTCACCTGGCTTGGTTTGTGAAATTTGTCGAACCCTCCAGTTTAGCTGTAGGTTCGTGTCCCACGCATGGCTCGTTGGGAGCGCTTCACTTGTGCCGCTGGCAGGCTTGGACTAGAATAGAGTTAAGTCGAACACGATCAGTTCGCACCTCTTCGTGAGAAAACAGACCGAACGGGTCTCGAACTTCGTAAGTCCTTGCGGTGCAAGGCTTTACGAATTTCGAGCGCAGAGAGTATTGTTACGAAGAGGGTTGCGCTCGGGGAGCCTTATTTTTTTCTGCCGAAGAAACGCCGAAAAGTTAACGCCGGGCGACGAGAAATCGACGTCCGGCGTTTTTCGTTTTTACCCAGCGTTTTGGCCCTTTTCCGCGTCCATACGCCCCGCAGCGAGTATCTCGGTTAGGAAAGAGATCGCCGGGAACGCGACTCAAACGCAAGCCGTCCCCTCCGGCACCCCAGATCTCTCCTGAGAACTCTCGGAATCTCCGTTTCCCAGGATGCGTTTGATTAACACAGCGTCTGCAAATCCGAACGGCCAGAAACCTTCTCCAATTTTTGCCCTCCGAGGCGCCTGCCCCCAACTCTGCTGAGGATTCGATCGCGATTCTGACCGCATAGGCCCGCCCCCGCAGTTAGAAGCACGCCGGATTTAGTCGGAATATGTAGCGTGACCATCTGTCCGAGAAAGAATTGAGCAGGGAGGGTTGAAAAAATGGCAGCCAAGACAATGCAAAGGCTCTTGCAGTCTCGGAGTGTACAACGCTGCAGACATCAATAAAGTGATCAATCGAATGTCCGCCATGTACAGTTACGTGCTTTGTTAGTACACCGGCCTAAAATATCAGGGCCTTGCGTTCTCACTTGTTGTTCGCCTCTTTCGCGTGCCTAATGATGCAACTTGCAATAGCTCGACCTACTGGGGGAGGCACAGCATTTCCAACTTGCCTCGCCTTTTGCCACAAGGAGCCTCTAAATCGAAAGCTTCGAGGAAAACCCTGTAATAGCGATGCTTCATGAACCGTAAGTGCGCGAGCATAGCATGGGTGTCCAAATCGGCCGTTCGAGAACGAGATGCATTTAGTGGTTATAGTCGGAGACAGGTTGTCCCACTCCATACGAGAATAACTATCTGAGAAAGATTCCGAGGAAGAACGACTTGTTCCCCCTTCAGAAATCGCTAATATACGTCTCAAATTTTCGGCACCCAGGTTCATACCAAAGTGATCGGCGTTGAAACCAAACTCTTCTGGCAAGTGTCCGATCGCTTTTCTAACAGTAGTGATGCGTGCCCTTCCCGTAGGCAATTGCACTTGTCCGCGTTTTGACGCAATTACGATAAGCCGCTGGCGTTTTTGTGGAACGCCAAATTCTTTTGCAGCTAGAACACCATACGAAATGCTGTACCCTAGTCGCATAAAAGCGTTAATCAGACAGCTCCATGACTTCTTCATACGGACAATTGCAGGAACATTTTCGAATACAGCATAGTCAGGCGATACACGACTTAAGACCTGTATATAGGCCATAACTCCTTTCGGATCATCTTCAGCATTCTGATTAAGTTTGCTAAACAACTGGCAAGGCGGGCCGCCGGCCAGGACTACTGGGCCAACGCCACTAAGCTTTTCTTGCAGATCGCGTTGCTCCAATGTTGAGATATCCGCTAAGATAAACCTGGTCTCTGGATGATTGTACTTGTAAGTCTCTTCACAACAGGAGTCGGAATCGACTGCGACGCGCACTTCGAAACCAGCTTGGCGAAGCCCCAAAGACAAGCCCCCAGCTCCTGCAAAAAGGTCAATACATTCAATCTGCATTGTTAGCAATCCGTTTTAATAAGCCTTCGATTTGATAAAATACCGACCCTTTGAGGTTGCAGAAGTGTCTAATGAACAGTTCCTGAACCCCTAGGATCTCTTCTGATACAGGCGACTCCTGAGAAGCCCTTAGCAGGCGAGTGAGTTCATCGAATCGTTTTTTGTGATCGTTGCTGAAGTTGGCCGAATCACTTGCGTACCCAATTGCAATCAATAAATTTTTTGCGGTTTCATCACTCCAAATTCCAGCCTCAGGTGAATTGATCGGCAAGCAGTGAAAACGGGAATTTACGAACATAATGAAGTCCAAACGTATCTGGCGCTTCTGTTCTTCTGGCATATTTGAGTTTTGATGAAAGCGAATTTTGATTCCCAAGACCTGTTCGATTAAAGTATCAAGTTCTGATGCGGTTACAGCAAATTCAATTTTTCGCAAGTCGAATGGCCCAATCGAATTAGCTTTGTCGCCATCAAAAACGAAGTGCACGTTCCTGCCCTCGTCCAGCATTAATGTTGAAGCGTCGTGTTTCATTCCACTGTCGCCACCAGGTCTGTAGGTGATATTGAATCTCGCTGCAAATTGCTTTCCAATTGAAACGGCTACCGCATCCAGCAAGCACTTGCATAGAATGTCTTCCACGATCAGTTCGATTTGGTTTTCAATTGGATGCCCAAGCACGAAAAAAGCTTCGTCTGGTGGGACGTGGCTGTACGAACAGACTTGTCCAGTGGAGTTCATTGCAAGGACGTGTATTGCCTCCCTCGGCATCTTTCGCACGATCGTGGGAGAATGGGTGGATATTACGATTTGCAGTCGCTTGTCACGTGACATCCTCAGGAGAAAATCAACAAGTGCGGATTGTGCACCAGGGTGTAGAGAAGTCTCTGGCTCATCTAACAGAAACAGTGTGCCCTTTGCAGCACTATGGATCTCATGAACCAGTCGAGTTACTGCTGATTCCCCACTCCCGGCAAATGCCTCCGAGTACTCGTGATTCTGGTTTCGAAGCACAACGGAAGTTCCCCACGTTTCGTAGAACCTGTGCTCGACCAATGCTCCATACTCGTAGCTCCTCCCCATTATGTAACTTAGATCTTTGAGCTCAGCGGTCGAAAGTTCAACACGCGGTTTATGCATCTGATTTCCAGCGATAGATATATGCACACCGTCTATCAACACTCTTCGCAGCTTTTTAGCACGCTTTCGTAGGTAATCTTGAACCCTTGGGGGGCGCTTCCTTGATTTTGAGAGGTTATTCTGAAGTGTTACCCACTCTTTGGTCCTCGATAAATCTTTAAGGATTTTCGAGTCATCTTGTGTAAAGTAGAAACATCTGTCGAAGGCATTGATTTGTGTCTTAAAATTCAAATATTTTGATTGCATCTTTACGACGGGATGCCTGTCTTTGCCTTCCATCCCATAAGCTGCAACTGGCCTGCTAGGTTCCCAGTAGTCTGGATTTCCCGCCCTTCGAATTCTTGATTTTAGCGCTCGAAGTGTATTCCCGTCCGAATCTTTGTACGTGTACCAAAATGCTGCTTTTTCTGATTGCGGAAGCTTCCTGTTTGGAGCGTCATCGGGGTCAATCGGGTCCATGGCCGTGCTAAACCACCAATCGCCCGGACTGCAGTTGCTTGGGGCGCCCGAAAGCGCGTGCAAAAGGGAAGTTTTGCCGGTCCCATTTTGCCCGACCAAGACTGTGACTGGAAAATCAAAGTCTATCTGAAGCCCCTCTTCAAAGTTTCGATAGCGGGGGAAATTGATAAACTCGATGTATGGCTTAATTTGGCCACCGCGAAGTAAACCAGCGAGGCTTGCAATGAGTTGTGCGGTACTATTTTCCATGAATGTGCACCCCTTAGCAAAACTTTGTCAGGTAACTCTACTGTTATCGGTAACATTGGTGGGGGGGGTTTGCGAGATTGACATTGCTGCTCCAAGCTACCTAATCGTTAAATAGCCTTCTTGCAGGACACTAATTCCTCCTCTACCCGTCAAAGACGGAAACAATTACCGATACGTGTTCATAAAACCATCGCCGAGGGCTTTGCTAGCATTTCCTGCAGCAGTGCCGACCGCAATTTTTCTCCAAACTATTTCGTCCACTCGCCCTGTTTGCGTGTAACCCTACAGATAGAGACCTGTTGCTTTCGGTCTCGCTCGATAACCGGTTGTTAATCGCAGCGGCGGTTCGCTCTTCGATGCCGGTGACTTCGGGCTTTGCCTTCACTCTGTTGGGAGATCGTCATGCCGAAGGTCCGCGCTGTGGACGAGATGGATGCGACTGAACTGCGGGCGGAACTTGTTTCTGTGCTGGCCGATGGCTTCTTGCGATACATGCAGAGCGATCAATTCGCGATCGATCACGTGGATCGCGATAAAGATCTCGAATTCGAGACAGCTTGCCTTGAGTTTCCTGCCAAAACAGTGCTCTCTGTGACTGGTCGAGTTAACGATCGATAGGTCCTTTTCAAAACGGAGAGTTTTTAAATGGCAATCAACGTCGCCAAAGAGGTCGCGACGCTCCGGCACATGACCGTGTCCGAGCTGTGTGATCGGTACAACGAAGTGTTCGGCGAGGATACCAACGCTCGCAACAAACAGTGGCTCATCAAACGCATCGCTTGGAAGGTGCAAGCCAACGCCGAAGGAGATATCTCCGAACGCGCCCGGCGACTGGCCCACCAGATCGCGATCGAGACGGACATTCGCACATCACTGCCGCGAGTGAACAGGCCAGCGACCACGGAAACGCTGGAGACGGCGTCGACCATGATCTCGCCACCGCCCGATACTCGCGTCCCGCTGCCCGGAGCCAACATCGTCAAAACCTACAAGGGTCGCAGCATTCAAGTCAGGGTGCGAAGGGATGCATTCGAGTTCGAAGGTACGAATTACAAGTCTCTGACAGCCATCGCCCGACTCGTCACGGGCCAAAAGAACATAAACGGCTTTCACTTCTTCGGACTACGCAAATCGGAGGCTAATCAATGAGCAAAGTTCAAGAACTTCGAACACTGAACTGCGCCATCTACACGCGCAAGTCGACTGAGGAAGGGCTCGAGCAGGATTTCAATTCGCTCGATGCTCAACGTGAATCGGCCGAGGCTTACATCAAAAGCCAAGAGAACGAAGGTTGGGTCTGCTTGACCGATCGATACGACGATGGTGGCTATACCGGTGGCAATATGGAGCGACCGGCACTGAAAGCGCTGATCCGCGACATCGAGGCCGGAAAGGTCGATTGCGTGGTGGTCTATAAAGTCGACCGCCTCAGTCGCTCGCTGATGGATTTTGCAAAGATGCTCGAAGTCTTCGAACGCAAACGCGTCGCATTCGTCAGCGTGACCCAACAGTTCAACACCACGAACTCGATGGGCCGGCTGATGCTCAACGTCCTCTTGTCCTTCGCCCAGTTCGAACGCGAGATCATCTCCGAACGAACCCGCGACAAGATGGCGGCCGCGCGCCGTAAAGGTAAATGGGGAGGCGGCTTGGCACCACTTGGTTACGACAACGATCGCGACGGGCGAAAGATCGTTGTCAACGAAGACGAAGCCGCTCAGGTCCGTGCGACATTCGAGCTGTATCTTGAGTGCCAGTCGATCATTCAGACGATCAAGGAAATCGACCGGCGCGGCTGGAAGAACAAGCTTACGGTGACCAAGAGCGGCAAGGAGCGCGGCGGTCGCCACTTCGACAAGAGCTCATTGTTCAAACTGCTTACAAACGTCGCTTACCTCGGCAAAGTCCGCTACAAGGAAGAGATTCACGAAGGCGAACACGACGCGATCGTACCAATGGAACTCTGGGAGAAAGTTCAGAAACAACTGAAGCACAACGGCCGAACCGGTGGCATCATGATTCGCAACAAGTTTGGCGCGTTGCTCAAGGGGCTGATTCGCTGCGTCTGTTGCGACTGTGCCATGGCGCCGAACCACACCACCAAGGGCGGCAACAAACGCTACCGCTATTATGTTTGCACCGCGGCGCAGAAACGCGGCTGGCACACCTGTCCATCGAAGTCGATTCCAGCGAAGCAGATCGAAGACTTCGTCATCGAACAGATCAAGAAGATCGGTTAGCCGCCCCAGATGTAGAAACAGCGGCCAGGTAGCAAGACTCGAGCAATGTTTCCGAACCAATCGTCGAGCAATTGATCGAAAGCCTCGTCGCTAACGAAGTCATTTGCCAAAGGGCGATCCTTCGCGCGAAGCTTCTTGTGCGTCGCCGTATGCTTCGGTTTGCCGGTCTCATGGTCGACACCGAACGATGCGGCGTTACCTTGAGAGCTGTGGTTTGAGTCATTC
>DNWZ01000516.1 GCA_003506095.1 Planctomycetaceae bacterium
ACGCCCGCATATGAGCGGGCGATGTTGCGATTCGATCGCCGTATCCTTATGTGATCCGTTTCAATCCACGCCCGCATATGAGCGGGCGATTCGGCAACGGCCAAGGTCAACCAATTCTTGGCCAACGTTTCAATCCACGCCCGCATATGAGCGGGCGATCTTTCTGCCAAGAGAAATATATTCTGAGGATCATAGTTTCAATCCACGCCCGCATATGAGCGGGCGATACAACTTAGCGTTGCCGTGTGATGAGGGTAGTATGTTTCAATCCACGCCCGCATATGAGCGGGCGATTGGTGGTTCGATCGATACCGAACAACTTGTTGCTGTTTCAATCCACGCCCGCATATGAGCGGGCGATCGCATATGTCGAGCAAGCAATGCCGTGGCACTTTGTTTCAATCCACGCCCGCATATGAGCGGGCGATGACTTCTTGCAATCGCTCAAACTTAGTTTCGTAGTTTCAATCCACGCCCGCATATGAGCGGGCGATGGCGATAATCCCGCCACTATAGGCTACCTAATGTGTTTCAATCCACGCCCGCATATGAGCGGGCGATCCCATCATCGTAAAACGTTTCTGAGCTTGGAGTAAGGTGAGACGTTTCGCGAAACGGGCCTGCAAGCAATGACGCGATAAGCGAAGTACTTCGATAATAGAGGTAAATCGCGGATTTTGTGGGAAATATGGTCGTCGCGAACCTGCTGAGTTTCGCCGATCACTTACGGTTCGCATCTGAAAATGCGAATGTCAAATGATGAGGGGGCCATCCAAATCAACGCTTGGCTTCGCACCGATATGTTCGACTTTTTCCTGATGACGACTTCCGAGGAAGTAGAACCGTAAGCTGTCGGTTGATTCATCGATCTCGTCAATCAATTCCCGTCGAAACTGCACCCATTGTTCCGGCGTGACAATGCATTCGAAGACTGAGTTCTGAACTCTTTGGCCGTAGTTGAGGCACGTTTTTGCCACTCGCGCCAACCTTCGTTGTCCTGCCTTCTCGACTGTCGAAACGTCGTACGCGACCAAGACCATCATTTTGTTTACTTCCAGTTAAACGGTGGGTACGCATCCAAGTCACCTCGCAAGTGGCGCGCGAGAAGGCGAGCTTGGATGTGCGGAACCAAGCCCAGACTCATCGTCTCGTCCAGGAACGGATGACGAATCGCTTCTTGTTTTCGCTTTTGATACTCCGCCAGAACGGTCTTGCGGGCTTTGTCGGCCATCCACACCGCACCTGTTGGCTGGATCTCGAAATCGGAAGCCTTCAATTGGCGACGGTTTACCAATGACAACGCAACCCGGTCAGCAATCGCGGGCCGAAGCTCCTCCATCAAATCGAGCGCCAGCCCAGGTCGGCCGGGGCGATCACGATGCAGAAAACCAACTGCAGCGTCAAGCCCCGATGCCTCGCACGCTGACCGCACGTCATTAGCCAAGACTGAATAAAGAAAAGATAGCAACGCATTGATCCGGTCTAACGGCGGTCGTCGCGATCGCTTCGTGAACGCGAACGCTTCCTTATCGCCAAGGATCAAATCATTGAACACTTCAAAGTAAACCCGACTTGCGTCACCTTCGATCCCGCGCACGAAGTCGACTTGATTCACCTCAAATGTCGCGGCAGTATCATCAGAATCGGTAACATCTTCACGCTGCAAACGCTTGGTCGTGTTCGAAATCCGTAATGCCGCTTGGTCAAGTCGCACCTTGGCCGAATCATCATTGCTCTCGCGAGCGGCACGTCGCAGAATCGTTCGGTAGTTGGCAAGCTTGCCGACAACGCAAGCTCGCGCTATCTCACCGCTGCGCTTTGGGCAGTCCGACCATCGGTATTGCTCCCGTCGTAACAAAACGTTTCCCGCAGTAAACCCATTGATAGCGGCGAGGAACCGTCCATGCTCAGTCATCAGCGTGACGCTGATCCCCTTTTCCCCGCAAGCACCAAGCAAATACGGACTCGCTCCGACGCGACCAAAGCAGACGACGCTGCCGACATTGATCATCGGAACACGGAAAACGTCTTTCTTCTCGACGCGAACAACGATCGCGTCGCCCTGTTTTCGCAGATAGGCACCCTGCGTGGTGACGAAAAGCGTATTGAGGTGATGTTTCACGGTTATTCCGTTTCATCGAACAGGGATTGGAGGTACGTCCGTGCAGTCGTCCGCGGTCGAGGTGCAGTCGGAAGGCAAAGGTCGATTAACGAACAAGCCTTGCACTTTCGCGGCTTGTAGACTGGAAGTGGCGTTTTTCCGGTCGCGATGAGCGCATGCAATCGCTCAATCGTATTCAAAGTTGTTTGTCTAAGGTTCTCATCAAGCGGAACCTCGACACGTCGTCGCGTCATTCCGAAGTAGAGGAACGCCGCAGTCACCGGATAGCCAAGCATGTCTTCGATACAAAACGCTTGAGCACAAAGTTGGACCCGAAACGGTAGGTCGAGTTTCGCTTTTGGCTTGCCGCGTTTGTACTCGACAACGTGAATCTCATATTCAACGTCGGTAGATTCGGGAGGACGAATAAACTCAACCAGATCCGCCTTTCCAACCAGCCCATGACGTAGCGAACAAAGTCCAAGCGAACGAACGATCTTCGCCGCCGCCCGATTTTCGCTCGCGCTAGGATCATCTACGCGAGTGTGTAAGTGATCGCCTTCCACGGTGAACTGATTGCTCGCCCACAATCCCTCAATATGGATCAATGCCGCGCGGCGCTCACAGAACAAAAAGTGCTGCAGCGCCGAAATCGGTAAGCATTCGTCTTCAGCAAACGCCATTATGTCAACTTGCTAAAGTCACTCGGCAACTTGAGCAACTCAACGCCGGTTGGAAGGCGCGACTCGTCCACGGTAACGTTGTAGTCTGCAAAAGATCGAGGAACGCTTGTGTTCTTCTCGACTTTCACAATGTCTTCGAACAACACTTGTGCCGGGGCACAACCGAGCATCGCTTGTCGGGTTCGTTGGGTCGTATCGGAATCCGTACCGACGTGTTTGAATACGAACAGCGGATGTCGAACAGTCATCGTTCCCTTGCTCGCCGAGCGATCGTGTTCATACATATTAAGCACAGCTTCGAAAAGCATTCGCAGGTCGTCGGTATTGAAGCCAGTTTGCTGGGCTAAGTGAGCCGAGATGAAACCTTTTCCGATGTAAAGGCCGTAGGGGATCATTTGCTTGCGGCCCATCGTTCGCAATTGATCTTCGGGCGTCGCAGCTTCATCGGCCTCAAACGCGGCACTGCTCTTGGCATTTTTCACGTCTACCGCAACTGCCATTCGCGTGATCGAAAGATCAAGTGGTAGGATCGGATCAACGCTTCGTGAGAAGGCGATTTGAACGGGGCCACGGACTTGACCAGCGTTCGCGCCAGTAGACATGACTGCGCCAAAAGTTCGGACATCAAAGAAGTTTTGGCACATCCAATCGCGAGCGGCGTGTACCTGCTGTTTGTTCGCTCCTTTCTTTTCGGGCATGCTGCCGGCGGTCGCTTCGTGAGCACGTGCAATCTTGGTATTAAGGTTGCAAGCATGCTCAATAAAGATCGCATTGGGCATTTGATTGCCGCCAGCGAGTTGCACATAGTTGCGGATACGCCTTTTGACAGAGACATCCGAAACGAGTCCGTGCATGTCTTGTGGGTCGATCCGTGGCGCGTTCCCTGCATCAGGATCGCCGTTGGGATTACCGTTTTCACAATCGAACAGGAACAGGAATTCGTAGCGGTTTTGAACTGGGTTAGACATGTTTTTTTCTATTGTTAGTTGATTTGCTAAATGGACTATTGAAGGGATGTTACTTAGATTGCACTCGCTGATACTGAGGCTTCTTTCTTCGCATACCGCGTCGCTTGCTGTTGATAAAATCCAAGCGCGAAAAGCGTTTGCTGTTCAAGCGTTAACGTGGTTGGGGGGGCCGTTTTCATGCGACTCCAGAGTTGCGTCATTTGACTTTCGAAATGGTGTCGCAAGCCACCGTCGATTTTTGGTAAGTGAGCGATTTGGGCCGTTCGTACAAGTCGGCCAAGAACCAAAGCAGGCGTCGCCGATGCTGCCGCGTAATAACGCTGAACGACACCCGCACCGACATCCCCCAGTGCAGCTTGTTGGATGTTTGCCAAGACTGCCATGATTCGGCCGCAAAGGTAGGCTGGATCATCGATTGAATCATCTACTTCGGTTGTCATTTCAGATAGTTCCAAGTGAGTGTTACGAATTATGAAAGCACGCAAAAAACCTAACCGCGCGTGACGCGCTGTTTGGTCGCCGATTACGTCCATACGGACGCGGGAAAGAACCTGAGCCGCGAGCGGCGGCGGAATCGGTGTACCGGCGAGAGCGGCTCGCCAAAGCGTCGCCACGGTTGGCGCAGGCATGTCACGAAGATCTCGCACCATGGCCCCCAGCACTGCTGCAAACTTGTGTTTCCGAATGGTCGACTTTCCGTCGCGGGCGATGATCGACAAATCGTCGAACCATCGCTTCACGTTCTTGGCCAACGATTCGAAACTACCTTGCATCCAGTCGCGTACGATCACGCGGCCCGAATTCCCAGAGATGGTCAATGCGTAGTACTCGCAATTGAGCAGGTCTGCACGCTGACCCGATTGGATTGCATCCAGTAACTGCGATGCCCGTGACTCCGCGGCAAGCATTTCTTGCTGTGATGGACCATCCGCGTCCTCTTCGGCGGTGTCATTGGTTGCCAAGTCGCCGAAGATGTCCTGGCTCAGTAAATCGTCCTCTTGGGCGATAGGTTTGCTGTACCAGTAAACGACCTTCGTTCCACACAAGCGGCGCGATCGAGTACCAATCAGATGGTTGAGCGAGTCGGTGACGAGCTTGACCATCTCGACACTCATCGCGGCGTTCTCGCCCTTGGCGAATCCATAATGGCCGAAAGATTCTTTATCAAAAGACGACAGAACATCACCCGTCGAAAGTCCGCCGACATCTGATAAACCGGTTACCTTGTTTTGTGTTGCAGCGGGTTCGACCATTTTGCCGCTTAGGAAACATCGCATCTGATTCGCGGCGGTCGAAGACTTTGCTTCCTGTTTGCCGACGGCGAGCGATTCGCGATACGCTCGCCACCAATCATGCCAGTCCGTCTCATCGACGAAGATTTTGGGTAGCGTCCCGACCATTGTCGCGATCGTGCAAGAGTCTGTCGGCTTCGCCTTTAGATCGGTCAGAACGCGCCGGACCGCTGTTAATGACGTTTCGTCATTAAGTGTGTGGGCAATTGATGCAAGCTCTGGTATTGCTGTCGATGCCGATGCGAGCAAACTGACGTAGCTGGAGTGATCATCAAGTTCCTTCTGCGTGGGCTTATCCTTCGTTAGCAGCACCACTTTGTCAGCGGCATCGACCAGAAAGTGCCGAAGTCGGTTAGAGATCATCTCGCTGAAGGTGAATTCTGGACACTTCGAGAATTCTCTACCCTTCGCCTTACCCTCTTTGAAGTCAGTGATATTGACGAACTTGCCGTCACTGTCGAAGACCAATAGCCAGCGTACCCACTTGGAGTTAAATCCCGGTTCACTGTCGATGCCAGTGGTGCGAGCGTATTGAATGATTTCATGAAGCATAATGTTTAATCAATCTCCACTGACGAGATGTTCGCTTGGAGTACTTCGGGGCTTCCGATAGGAGGCACATTGAGAACGCCACTTGAAATCTTCGCGGCGAACATCGAGACCGAGGGTTTCACTTGCATTGGGTTCTGCAGAAACGATGCGTGGTTGTCCGCGGTCAGGTCAAACACGTCATAGAGCATGAATCCCAGATCTTGCGTGTAGTTGATCG
>DNWZ01000569.1 GCA_003506095.1 Planctomycetaceae bacterium
CGGCCGGCCACCTGGTAAATAGAACATGCGGAAGGGGCGGTTCAAATCGCATCGAGCCGTTGGAAAAGCTCAGTCGCGTCTTCGTATGCCGAACGTTGAAATTGGACTGCGTCTTCACCAGCCGTTGAAGCTGTTCGACCAGCCCACACGGGCCCAACGGAATCAATTGTACGGAACTTGGTTCGCAGCAATGCTAACGCCTCCTTGCCAATGCCCGCCTGCGTAACTCCACGAACCTTCTTTGCCAAGTCGGCGAGCGAGGGTTTGTAATGCTTCAAAACAAATGCAATGTCGTATGCGTCCTTATCTTTGGTTCGTTCATCCATCGCGATCGCCTTGATCAAAAGGTATGCCTCTGGGGCAACCAAACGAGCGGTTACTTGATTAACGGAGCCATCTGGCATGCTTCCATCCACGGTGATCGTCTCGGATGCCTCGAACGCCAGATCGATACCGCGAAGGGCGTTTATGTGAATCTCGTCGACTAGTATCGAATCCTGCCTCTGTTGCAAGACATACAAGCCCGTGATCAAGTCTATTTTGACGGGATTGGCCAAGCCAGGAAGATGCTTGAAAAATCGAGTGGGCGACTCCTTCATCGTGTAGCCAAGCTGCGTTAAACGCTCGCGGATCGAGGAATACGCGTTCCCACCGATCGCCCTGGGTGATACCGCCAAGTCGACATCTAGCGACCCCATGTGATTGCTCGACGGATAAAGTAGGTGCGGGACCCATCCACCGACAATAATTAAGTCATCGCGCATCGCGCCGAGCGCATTGAGTACCTCCAGCAAAACGGCTCGGGCCGCTTCAGTTTCCTTCATAGTGTTCCGCCGTTTGTTCGGTCGCTTCCGTGAATAGCTGCTTGAAGTATTTTTCGTAGATCGCCATGGCCGCTTCTTCACCGCGACCATCCATCGCTCTTAAGTCAAGATACGTTTGCAATGGCGACGTTGTCGGAAGCGTCACGCTCATTGGATTGCTAAGGTAACTTTCATCGTCCGTGATTTGCAGGACGAGATTTGCACCCGAGTCGACTTCGCGTGCTCCGTAGTTGCCGGCGAGATCAATCAATGGTTCAGCCAGAACTGCGCGTTTAGGAACCATAAAGCTCGCCACGTTATAACGTACTTCAGGCGCCAATCGCCATGCGGCTGAGAAACGCGAGAGTGCAAACTGCTCGGTGGAGTTTGAACACCAAATCGCAATCTGTTGCTCAATCTGCTCCAGTTCACCTCGCATGTAAAAGCGGTATTCTCGCGGCTTGTGGTTTCTGTAGTGATTCACCCAGTCGCCCAACAAATCATCGGGCCGCTTCAAGCGAATTTGTCTTTCTTGCATCACTGCATAACCGCTCTCTACAAGAGAACGTTTGATACGAGACATCAAACCGGGGCTCACTCGAACGTCAGGGTGGGCAGCCAGTTCATTTAACTGCCAGCCACGAAGCGGCTCCTGCAGCATGGCACGCACGACGCGACTGGACTTGGAGGAAAAGACGTTCAGTACGCTTGGCCGTTGCTTGCCAAACGGATTCTCAATGCCGCTGCGACGCACGTAGATTCCATAGGCAGGAAACACCAAACGACAGTTTCCAGCGTAGTCCATCCAAGAGACACCATGCTTGGTCGCAATCTCAGAAGTCCGATCAGATACGATGGAGGCAAAGAGTACTGGCTGCGAGCCCGTGGCTTCTCCTTGTCGACTAAGCATCAAACAAGCCGACTCAGCGGTTGCCGGTGTGATTCGCTTGTAGTCTTTGACCTCAAGCCGGAAGTCTGCCCCAGACGGCCCAACCACACGAACGTCGCCTTCCGGATCTCTTTCACCCGGTACCAGCGACACTTGGAATGCCCCAAGCTCCGCAAGTATCTGCTTAAGTAAGCGATCAAATTGTGGTGTGGGCAATGTCATGAATTCACTCAAAATGAAATATTTACTACCGAGTGAATATGGCGTTTTCAGTGAACTTTGGCAACTAGGATTTACTTAAAAGAGTCACTTTACTCTGCAGTAAAGGTGATTTCACTGGTAAATACGGACAAATCGCCCCGAATTCGATCCAAAATGACGTCGAGAGACCTGCCAATCCTAGAGACACCGTGACCGGCTGGGGATACACCAAAATTGTTCAGGCGATGCGCAGGCTGGGACACAACATCTCCCGCCAAACCGTGAAGAATGTGCTGGTCGCCACTGGCCTCGGCCCTCGGCCGCATGACACCCCCGATACGTGGTCAGAGTTTCTGAAACGGCACGCCGACACCATGTGGCAATGCGACTTCGCCTGCAAGCGGAAATGGACGATTAAGGGGATGGTCGACCTGTACTTCATGGTCTTTATCCACATCGGCTCGAGGTGGATCTGGGTCTCGCCCTACACGGCCAGTCCGTCTGGCGACTGGACAACCCAGCAAGCCCGCAACTTCGACATGTTTCTTCAGGAAGAGAAACTGCCCTGCACGATCCTTCAGTGTGATCAAGACACGAAGTACGTCCAGCGTTTGATGACGTGTTGACAGGCGAGGGAGGCACGACCAAGAAGACGCGGATCAAATCACCGAACCTTCAGGCATTCGTCGAACGCGTCATCCAGAGCACAAGCAGGAGGTTCTGAATGGCTTTTGCGTCGTCAACGAGCAGCACTCGGACCGCATCCTCAAAATCAGGGCCGACTGGTACAACAAACGACGTGGCCATTCAGGTCGGGACTACCTGCCGCCGGTTCGAGACGATGGCAAACCGCCAGTCGTGGATTTGACGAAGCACAAGCTCGTTTGCCACACCGAGCTTGGCGGGCACCTGAAATCATACCGCGCCGCGGCGTGAGTAACGGTCGCTGGAAACGCTCGTACGAGTTAAACACTACCGGTTTCCAAGACTTCGGAAACTTTGTGACTGATGGTCGCTTGGCGAGTCTTCAATCTCTTCGGTACTCAGTAGTCGTTGATAATTCATCCGTGCACTCACCTATTTCTTATATCGGACAATGACGATTCTACCAGAGTATTCCTCCATGCCGAGCTGATCGATCATTAGCCTTTCAACCCTCTCAATCGCGCCACCTCCGGTACCTGCTCCGATGAGCGGGAAGGCAATAGAGGCGAACGAGTGGTCTCGGGCAATTCGGATCGCATTCCGACACGACTCACGAATCGAGTATTCCGAAGCACGCCACCACATGCTTATTCCTGCCACGTGGATGATACCCTTGAAAGGCAACCGGCCAGAGCTGGTCAATACAGCGCCACCCAACGGGATTGCCCCATGCTTAGCAACTTCGCGGAACGGCTGATAACCAGCCCGCTTTTTGATCGCTCCAGAGACGCCTTGTGGTAGCAGTAACCACCACGGAATGATGTTGCGATTCCAGGCGTTGACGATTACCTCGACGTCCTGATTCAACAAATCACCAATGGTTATTTCTACTTCTGCCATTTAATTTAGCTATTTCTTATACTGCAATCTGTCTAGCCATCGTCCGGAGCAAGCGAGTTGGTACTGCGTGAAGCAGTTTCCAAGTGATACTAATCGGCCGGCTTCCCGTGTGTTTGACGTACTTGCATGGGCCGAGGAAGTGATACGGTGCCGACAGGCCCGAGGGCAAGCTCTTGGTCTCCCGTACAAACAGCAGTGGTGTATAGCCCAATTCGCTGTGTCGAATGTATCGTTGTCCCGTTGGCGATTGCTCGGACGCGTTGCTTTGCGATTGCCAATGGAATAGATCGTGCGAGATGAGGTAATCTTCATACATCGTCGTAGGCGAATACTCATCTTCGGATTTCTGCAGCGTCACGAAGAACACGTCGAGCTTGCGATCCTTTAGGTGCAAGACGCCCTCGCGATGGCTCGGCCGATTGTTGAAACTCCAGTGGCCGAGCGCGACCAGAATCTCGTCACGCGTGTAGGCAGCGTGGATCGCTAGCGGGTCGTAAGCAGACGAGCGAGGCGACGCTATCAGGGGCGAGTGCTTTAATCGGTAATCCAACACAGCGCGCAGATCGTTGACCGCTGTCGGATTGGTTCGCAATCGTTGCTCGGCCTCTTCGAGCGACAACTCCGAATGCTGAGATCCCCACAACGTAGTATGCAACATTTCAATGAGTGCGGACGATTTGGCAGCCGTTGCTGGACTGGCCGACTGAAGATACCCAGTCAATACACTGATCTGCTGCGGGCAATTGATGTGGCTGATTCGACAAAGGCCCTTGGCAAGCTGCTGCTCATCGGGCGCATCAACCGGTCCGCCGATTCCCGCATCGGCCAACAGACGCGACCACAAGCCTCGCTTTAACAATTCATCCAGCGTCGTGTCGAAATAGTCGATTGTCTCTTCGAGCGTCGGCGTTCGGCCAAGGTACTGCTTCAAGTCTCGCAGCGACGCCAGCATCCGCGGGCGTACCAATCGAATCGATTCACGCACGTTATCGAGAACTCTTTGCTGAGCTACCCGCTCCAGTTTGATCACGCAACCGCTGGGCAAGTGCGGAAACTCGGCGTCGATCTCGTCGTCGAGCTTGGCGGTCGGCTTCCCACTGAGCGCCCGGAATCGACTGGCGAAACGAAACTCCTTGCGCTGAGCACCAATGAAATCAAGAACGGTCAAGCAATCTTTATCAGGATGCAACCTAAGTCCACGTCCAAGCTGCTGAAGGAAAACAGTGAGGCTTTCCGTGGGCCGCAGAAACAACACCGTATCGACTTCGGGGATGTCGACGCCTTCGTTGTAAAGATCAACAACGAATATGAAGTTCACTGTGCGATCACGCAGTTTCTGCTGAGCGGAGTTTCGTTCGTCATCATTAGATTGAGCGGAAAGCGCAATCGCCGACACGCCGTTATCATTGAAGAACCTGGCCATGAACTCGGCGTGTGCGACGCTGACGCAAAACGCCAGGCCACGAACGTCGGCAAGATTGAGAACTGTATCGTACAGCTTTTCGAGAACGAGCTTGGCTCGGATATCGTTGCCCGTGTAAAGCCGATCCAGATCATCGACACGGTATCCACCGCGCTGCCAAGTTAGTCCATCCAAGTCCACCGAATCGGCAACACCGAAATATTGGAACGGGCAAAGCAAGCGACGATTGATCGCATCGGGCAGCCGGATCTCTGCACTGGCTCGTCCACCGAACCAGCTCAACACATCAAGCTGATCGGATCGCTCGGGCGTCGCAGTCAGCCCCAGCAGGATCGTCGGTTGTACGTGTCCGAGCAACGATTGGTAGCTCGGCGCGGCCGCATGGTGGAACTCGTCGACAACAATGTATTCGAATCGATCGGCTGCTTGGTCGATCAGATTCCGCGATTTGTAACTCTGGATCGAACAGAACAAATGATCGCGCTGCCCCGGATCGTTGCCATCAACAAGTAAATCCCCAAAGTTCTGGTCCCGCACGACGCAGCGGAACGACGACAAAGCTTGGTTGAGGATTTCTTTGCGGTGAGCGATAAACAGCAACCGAGGTTTTCGCCCAATTTGCTGTGCCACTCGTGCGTAATCAAACGCGGCGATCATTGTTTTGCCCGTGCCAGTCGCAGCGACCACGAGGTGGCGATGCTTGTCCTGGACCTCACGCTCAGCAGCGATGATGTCGAGAATCTCTTCCTGGAAGGGAAAAGGACGCAGATCAAAATTGATCGCGGTGCCCGCATCCGTTGCAACATGGCGTTCCCTTTGAATCGCCTGCCGCAGTCTTGGAACAGCTTGCTCATCGAACGCCTGAAACTCATCGTCTTGCCAATAGGTCTCGAACGTTCCGGTGACCTTGTCCCACAAATACGGCAACTCGTACTGACTGATCTTGGTTGTCCATTCAAGCCCCTCGGACAGCGCCGCATTCGACAAGTTCGCTGAACCGACGTAAGCGCTGCTGAAGCCCGTATTTCGGTGAAACAGATAAGCCTTCGCATGCAGGCGGGTCCGCTTGGTGTCATAGCTGACGCGAACCTCAGTCCTCGGCAATTCTCGCAGCACTTCGACTGCCTTCGGATCGGTCGCTCCCATGTAACTGGTCGTGATCACACGAATCACAGGCCCATCGCCATCGGTTTGTTCGGCGAGTTCGCGAAGATTGTCCAGTAAGACGCGCAGCCCACTCCACTTGATAAACGAGCAAAGGATGTCGACACGATCGCACGTTGAAATCTCCTTGCGGAGTTGGCTGCCAAGACTCGCATCCAAACGCGTGCCGGTGAACAGCGACGATCGAGCAAGCGGGCTATCGGGCCGATCCCTTGTTGTATTGCTCACAGACCGATGGATCGCCAGCAATCGCTGCAGCGGTGTCGCGATACTCAGGCCATCGGACTCCGGGGCGTTCGGCACGTCCGTGAGCGTTCCAACGATCCGCTGGACCAACTGCCACTGCTTTTCGGCCGCATCCGCACCGCGATGCATTGCCAAACTCGACGCGATCATGCGTTCCAAATACTGCGCAAGAACCGAGTGCGACTCTTCAGCATCCACCGGCGCGAGCGAGACCAATCGAGGGTCACCCAGTCGAGCGATCTCGGCCTCGATCGCTTCGGTCAGCAAATGATCGTACAGTCCCGGCTTCACTAACGTTCTTCCCATCCTTTTATGAATTACCGTGTCGTCCGCAGATTCTACCACCTTTAACTGTCAACCGTGCGCGAGTTACCGATACCACCCCGGCGGTACCAAAAACTTCGCCCCTGACCGATGAACGGCTAACGCCAAAACGGCTAATCGGATTGGCTGTTTGGCAGTGACCTGCGGACGACGCTGGCTAGCTGTTCGGCGGTGGGTAGCTTGCCCTCGAGCTCCGCGGGAAGTTTGGTTTGCAGTTCGTACTGGGCGACGCCGATCGGATTAGACTTGCTCTTGAGCGCGTACTCAACTTCGATGTCGCTTTTCTCTGCGCACAAGATGATACCGATCGACGGGCCGTCGTCGGGGACGCGTTGTTGGTCGTTGAGCAGGTTGAGGTAAAAATCCATCTTGCCGGCGTGCTCAGGCTCGAACTCGCCGATCTTCAAATCGAACGCGACCAGGGCTTTCAGGAACCGGTGATAGAACAGCAGGTCAACGAAGTATTCCTTCGTCCCTAAAACCAATCGATATTGACGCCCGATGAAGCAGAACCCGTAACCGAGTTCGAGCAGGAAGCGTTGCAGGTTGTCGATGAGCAGGTTTTCGAGGTCGCGTTCTTTGACCGCGCGATGGATGCCCAGAAATTCGAGGTTGTAGCGGCTCTTCATCATCTCGGCTGCTTGCTCGGCGAGAGCTTCAGGCAAGGCTTCGGCGAAGTTGTGCGACTTGCCTTCGGTGACGCTCCGTTCGTAGGCGCCGGATTTGATCTGGTTTAGCAGGACGTCACGTGACCAGCCGTTTTGGGCGGTGGCGTGGAGATACCAAAGTTGGGCAGGTGGATCTTTCACCTTTTCGAGAAGTGTCCGATGATGCCCCCAGGGAATTTCTGCCACAAGGTGTCGCAGTTTTTCGACGGCACCCCTCTCGGGGGTTGTTTCTGGCGGTTTTTCGCGGCCTTTTACGAGGTTCCCCAATTCTGCAACAGCCTGTGGCAGAATTGGTCCGATCCGTAACGAGGCCAAAACTGGCACAGCCTGCGCCAGAAATTCGGACGATGTGTAATGGTGATAGAATCGCCGCATGTACCAGACGTTCCGAGGTGAAAAGCCAGTCATGTTCGGAAAATCGGCCTGGAGATCCAGCGCGATTTGTTCGGTGATCGAATCTCCCCATTTGGAAATCCGCTGCTTTTCGACGATCGCGGCCCCGATGTCCCAGTACAGCAGGATCAACTCGCGGTTGACCACGCGGGCGGCGGTCGCCCGAGCCTCAGCGACTCGGCGTTTCAGGTCAGCGACGAATTCGCGGTAGTCGTCGTCGAGCAGGTCGATCATGGGAAGCTCCGCGGGACTGGTAGTAGATCTTGCTAAAGATCCCTTGGTGTGAAGGATCTTTAACAAGATCCACTACGGAAAGGGTTACGATTTCGATTCCAAGATCACCAACCAAGTTACCAGATCATAATCGTCGCCATCGGCCTCGGGAGTTTCTTTTGCCGTGGGCAATACGGCATCGCGTCCGGACAACAGACCCGCCGTCGCCTTCTTGCGGAACGTGTTTTCGATCGAAGCCAAAGCCTTGCGAAGCAGTTCGTCGTAGTGACTCATGTCGGCACCATCGAACGTAGCGGCATCGAACTGGTTGCACAGGTTGTCGAATGCACAAGTTGTCGGCCGCTAAGTCTCGCAGCAGCATCATCCCTTGCTTGGGTTGGGCAAACGTCAAGCGCACCGTGCCAGGCCGACAAACCACATCACAGGACCGCAGCTCTTTCGTGTCATTCGTGTTTTTCGTGGTTCAAACCCGACCAGCCACAGCGGTCGTGCAACGCTTCCGAAGATGCATACCTCCACGGCTCAGCAGGTACGTATGATTAAGTCGTTAACACGTACAGGACATCGTCCAGGACGCAGCACAACTGACCGTAGAAATCAGTAACCGGAGCAAACGTTATCTGAACAAGCTGCAGCATTCACCGGTACGGTTGGCGGATGCGTCTAGCGATACCATGTCGGCGGAATCAAGAACTTGCAACCTGTCGAATGAACCTTAGTCGACGCGTTATGCATTGAAAGCCATTCGTCGAACGCTGATGCGACTGCGGGCATTTCCGCTGGCGTCACCAATTTCATCCCGAGATTGTTCGTCAGGTGCGTGCGAGCGCGGTTGCCATCGAATCTGCGATCGGTTTCATCGAGCTTGCAATAGGTCTGCAGGTTCATCAATCCAGTCGCAGACGCACTGCCGATCGGGCCGGAGCGAACTGGCATCACGTACGCACAATACTTGGACGGCGCGAACAGCTTTGAGACCGGGTCGAACACAAAGTAAGTGACGGTTCGACGTTTCCAAAGCGCTGCGCCGTCTGCGGTGTCAACTTCCGAATTCCACCGGTGCAAATTGCGAATGACGTCGAACAATTCTGAAACGAAGTGGACCCGGTGCCCGTCATCGTCGATCAATGGCTCGACAATTTGAAAAACACGTGACAGTTCGCTCGGAACGTCCAACCCACTGGAACGAAGGCTGTCGAGCGAGGAATGATTGAGCCGCTTGATCTCGGCTGGCTCAACATCCGGCAGCAAAACGGTTTGGAAAGCCGAAATGCCGACGTGGCGAAGCAAGTGGACCGTATTCGAAGCCAGGTTTCGTCGCCCGC